>NZ_JBKFBI010000010.1:0-72334 GCF_053346095.1 Methylobacterium sp. A52T
GCCGCGCCCGCGGATCCGAGCCCGCCGTCGGCGACCCGGCGCCCGCCCGGCAGGGTGACGGCGTCGCCGCCGAGGCGGTCGGCGAGCCGCAGCGCCTCGGCGATGCGGTCGCGCTCGGCCTCGCTCAGGGCCGCCGCCCGCGCGCCCTCGATGGAAAGCGCCGTCCAGGGAGCGTGCAGGCGGTCGGCCAGGCGCTTGGCGTGGCGCACGAGGCCGGCGGAGCGGGGATCCTCGTTCACGCAGACCAGCACGCGTTCGCCCGCCGCCCAGGGACCGGCGATCGCGTTGGCCCGCATGTGGCCGAGCAGCTCGTCGTCGACCCGGTCGGCGGTGCGCCGGAGCGCCAGCTCGCGGAGCGCCGTCAGGTTGCCGCGGGAGAAGTAGTGCTTGAGCGCGCGCTCGGCGTGGGTCGGGACGTAGACCTTGCCGTCCTTCAGGCGCTGGATCAGGTCGTCGGGGTTGAGGTCCACCACCTCGATGTCGTCCGCCCGGTCGAGGACGCCGTCCGGCACCGTCTCGCGCACCCGGATGCGGGTAATCGACGCCACCACGTCGTTGAGGCTCTCGACGTGCTGGATGTTGAGCGTCGTCAGGACGTCGATGCCGGCGTCGAGCAGTTCCTCGACATCCTGGTAGCGCTTCGGGTGGCGCGAGCCCGGAGCGTTGGTGTGGGCGAGCTCGTCGACCAGCGCCAGCGCCGGCCGGCGGGCCAGCAGGGCGTCGAGATCCATCTCCTGCAGGACGGTGCCGTGATACGGCACCGACCGGCGTGGGATCGTCTCGAAGCCGTCGAGCAGGGCCTCGGTCTCGGCCCGGCCGTGGGTCTCGACGACGCCGACCACGACGTCGAGGCCCGCCTTCAGCCGCGCCCGCCCGACGGTCAGCATCTCGTAGGTCTTGCCGACCCCGGGGGCGGCGCCGAGGAACACCTTGAGCCGGCCGCGCGTCCGCTCCTCCCGGCGCGCCGCTTCGAGCAGGGCGTCGGGGGAGGGGCGGGTCGGGTCGCGGCCGGGCTCGGGCATGATCGCCATCTTAGCAAAACGCCGCGGACATCGCGGATTCGTCGCGTCATCGCGAGCGGAGCGAAGCAACCCAGGGCAGCGGGACGCCGGTGAGCGCGGCGCGGCTGGATCGCATCGCTCCGCTCGCGATGACGATGCGGGATCCGCAGCGCAGCTTCGGGGTCCGCCCCAGCTGTCGAACCCCCCGGCGTCGTGTCCGTCAGGCCGAACGACAGCGGCCCGGCCTGACGATGTGTCATCCCGTGCCGCTGTCGGGCGCGCCTCAGCGACGGGCGAGATCGTCGACCGCGAGGTTCAGCGCCAGCACGTTGACGCGCGGCTCGCCCAGGAGGCCGAGGGTGCGCGCCTCGATGCGGGACGACACCAGCGCGCGCAGCTTGTCCGCCGGGATGTTGCGGGCCTTGGCGACGCGGGCAACCTGGAAGTAGGCGGCCTCGGGCGAGATGTCCGGGTCGAGGCCCGAGCCGCTGGTCGTGACGAGGTCGACCGGGACGGGCGCATCCGGGTTCTCGGCCCTGAGCGCGTCGAGATCGCCCTTCACCCGCTCGGCGAGGGCGGCGCTGGTCGGGCCGAGATTCGAGCCCGAGGAGTTCGCCGCGTTGTAGGGCGCCGGCACCGTCTTCGAGGCGTCGGACGGGTCCGGCGCCGTCGTCGCCGAGGGCCGGCCGTGGAAGTAGCCGGCACCCGTGAAGTTCTGGCCGATCAGGCTGGAGCCGACGACCGTGCCGTCGCGCTCGATCAGGCTGCCGGCGGCCTTCGCGGGGAAGATGGCGCCGGCGAGGCCCGTCATCGCGAGGGGGTAGGCGAGGCCGGTGATCGCCGTCAGGGCGGTGAGCAGGACGAAGGCGGGGCGAAGCTGGGTGAGCATGTCAGGTCTCCGGGGACCGGTTCAGGCGAGGTGGAGGGCGCTGACGGCGAGGTCGATGGCCTTGATGCCGACGAAGGGCACGAGGACGCCGCCGAGGCCGTAGATCAGGAGGTTCCGGCGCAGCAGCGCGGCCGCGCCGACGGCCCGGTAGGTGACGCCGCGCAGGGCCAGCGGGATCAGCGCCACGATGATGAGCGCGTTGAAGATGATCGCCGACAGGATCGCGCTCTGCGGCGAGGCCAGATGCATGACGTTCAGCGCCTGGAGCTGCGGGTAGAGCGTGAGGAACATCGCCGGGATGATGGCGAAGTACTTGGCCACGTCGTTCGCGATCGAGAAGGTCGTCAGCGCGCCGCGGGTCATCAGCAGCTGCTTGCCGATGCCGACGATCTCGATGAGCTTCGTCGGGTCGCTGTCGAGGTCGACCATGTTGCCGGCCTCGCGGGCCGCGACGGTGCCGGTGTTCATGGCGACGCCGACATCGGCCTGGGCGAGGGCGGGAGCGTCGTTGGTGCCGTCACCGCACATGGCGACGAGCTTGCCGTCCGCCTGCTCCTTGCGGATCAGCGCGAGCTTGTCCTCCGGGGTGGCCTGGGCGAGGAAGTCGTCGACGCCGGCCTCGGCGGCGATCGCCGCCGCGGTCATCGGGTTGTCGCCGGTGATCATCACCGTGCGGATGCCCATCTGGCGCAGCTCGGCGAAGCGCTCGCGGATGCCGCCCTTCACGATGTCCTTGAGGTAGACCACGCCCAGCAGGCGGCCGTCCTTGGCCACGGCGAGCGGCGTGCCGCCGGCCTTGGCGATCTCCTCCGCGATGGCGCGGATCTCGGTCACGACGCCGGCCTCGGCCTCGGGGCGGACGGCCAGGGCGACGTTGGAACCGCGCGCGGCGATGGGCTGGCCCGACACCGAGCTGATGACGGCGTCGACCGCGCCCTTGCGGATCGACGTGCCCTGAAGGTCCACGCCCGACATCCGCGACTGCGCGGTGAACGGCACGAAGGTGGCGTTGAGGCCGCCCATGTCCCGCGCGCGGATGCCGTACTTCTCCTTGGCCAGCACCACGATCGAGCGGCCCTCCGGCGTCTCGTCGGCGAGCGAGGCGAGCTGCGCCGCGTCGGCGAGATCCGGCGCGGTGACGCCGCGGACGGGGCGGAACTCGGTCGCCTGACGGTTGCCGAGGGTGATCGTGCCGGTCTTGTCGAGGAGCAGCGTGTCGACGTCGCCCGCCGCCTCCACGGCGCGGCCCGACATGGCGAGCACGTTGAAGCGGACCAGCCGGTCCATGCCGGCGATGCCGATCGCCGAGAGCAGCGCGCCGATCGTCGTCGGGATCAGCGTGACGAACAGGGCGACCAGCACGATGACGGGGATCGACCCGCCCGCGTAGCTCGCGAAGCTGGGGATCGAGGCCACCGCGAAGACGAACACGATGGTCAGCCCCGCGAGCAGGATGTTCAGGGCGATCTCGTTCGGCGTCTTCTGGCGCGAGGCGCCCTCCACGAGGGCGATCATCCGGTCGACGAAGGTCGACCCGGCCGCGGCCGTGATGCGGACCTTGATCTCGTCCGAGAGGACCTGCGTGCCGCCGGTCACCGCCGAGCGGTCGCCGCCGGATTCGCGGATCACCGGGGCGGATTCGCCCGTGATGGCCGCCTCGTTCACGGAGGCGACGCCCTCGATCACCTCGCCGTCGGACGGGATCAGGTCTCCGGCCTCGACCAGGACGATGTCGCCAACCTTGAGCGAGGTGCCCGGCACGGTCTCGAAGGCCCGGCCCTGGCCGGTCAGGCGCTTGGCGGTCATCTCGGTGCGGGTGCGCCGCAGGCTGTCGGCCTGGGCCTTGCCGCGACCCTCCGCGAGGGCCTCGGCGAAGTTGGCGAAGATCAGGGTGAACCACAGCCAGAGGATGATCTGGCCCGAGAAGAGCAGGTCGCTGCCGCCGGTGACGAGGTCGCGGACGAACAGCACGGTGGTGAGGAGGGCCACGACCTCGACCACGAACATGACCGGGTTTCGGATCATGGCCCGCGGATCGAGTTTTCGTACCGAGCCGAGGAGGGCCGGCCCGATCAGGGCGGCGCTGAACAGGGATGATGTCTGACGCGACATGGGAGATGTCCGGAGGAGAGATTGAAGTGAGGCTGCCGTCCTTGCGAGCGGAGCGAAGCGACCCAGGGTCGCTCCGCTGTGCTCGCGAGGACGACGGAGGGGCTCAGCCCCCGGCGCCGAGGGTCAGCGCGTAGGCGGCCAGCAGGGCGAAGCCGCCGAGCATCACGACGCCGAGGAGCGCCAGGATGAGGTCGGAGGTCCGCGGGGGCTGAGCGCCGCCGCGGTCGTGCCGCAGAGGAGGGCGGTGCAGCGCGAGGTGGTGGCGCGGGACGCGCCGGGCGGGGAAGGCGCGCGGCATCTCAGCCCCCCGTCGCGAAGGTCTGGCCGGCGGCGCCCGCGAAGTGCTCCACGATGGGGCCGAGCGCGAGCGACGGGAAGAAGGTCAGGCCGCCCATGATGAGCACGACGCCGACCAGCAGCCCGACGAACAGGCCACCGTGGGTCGGGAACGTGCCCGCGGAGGCCGGGACCGTCTTCTTGGCCGCGAGCGAGCCCGCGATGGCGAGCACCGGGATCTTCACGAAGAACCGGCCGACCAACATGCCGACGGCGAGCGTGCTGTTGTAGAACAGCGTGTTGGCCGTGAGCCCGCCGAAGGCCGAGCCGTTGTTGGCCGCCGCCGACGTGTAGGCGTAGAGGATCTCCGAGAAGCCGTGCGGGCCGGCATTGGCCGGGCCGGCGAGGCCCGCCGGCACCACCGTCGCCAGGGCGGTGAAGCCCAGCATCATCAGCGGCAGGCAGAGGATGCCGAGCATGGCCATCTTCACCTCCTTCGCCTCGATCTTCTTGCCGAGGTATTCTGGGGTGCGGCCGACCATCAGGCCCGCCACGAAGATCGCCACGATGACGAAGATCAGCATGCCGTAGAGGCCGGCGCCGACGCCGCCGATGATGACCTCGCCGAGCTGCATGTTGAGCAGCGGAATCAGGCCGCCGAGCGCCGTGAACGAGTCGTGCATCGCGTTCACCGCGCCGCAGGAGGCCGCGGTGGTGATCACCGCGAACAGCGCCGAGGCGCTGATCCCGAAGCGGACCTCCTTGCCCTCCATGTTGCCGCCGGTGAGCCCGAGCTGGGACAGGACGCCGGTCGCGTTGGCTTCCGCCCAGTAGGTCACGGCGACGCCGGCCACGAAGAGCAGACCCATGGCCGCGAGGATCGCCCAGCCCTGGCGCTCGTCACCGACCATGCGGCCGAAGACGTTGGTCAGCGCGGCGCCGAACGCGAAGATCGAGACCATCTGGACGAAGTTCGAGAGGGCGGTGGGGTTCTCGAAGGGGTGCGCGGCGTTGGCGTTGAAGAAGCCGCCGCCGTTGGTGCCGAGCATCTTGATCGCCACCTGGCTCGCGACCGGGCCTAGCGCGATGGTCTGCTTGGCACCCTCCAGCGTCGTGGCGTCCGCGTAGGCGCTGAGGGTCTGCGGCATGCCCTGCCAGACCAGGAACAGCGTGTAGGGGACGCAGATCGGCAACAGCACGTAGAGGGTCGCGCGGGTCACATCGACCCAGAACGAGCCGATCGTGCCGCTGGAGGCGCGGGCGAACCCGCGGATCAGCGCCACCGCGACCGCGATGCCGGTCGCCGCCGACAGGAAGTTCTGGTGGGTCAGGCCCAGCATCTGGGACAGGTACGACAGCGTGGTCTCGCCGCCGTAGGACTGCCAGTTGGTGTTGGTGATGAAGCTGGTCGACGTGTTGAACGCGAGATCCGGCGCCACCGCGCTCTGATCGGCCGGGTTCAGCGGCAGAACCGCCTGCAGCCGCAGGATCGCGTAGAGCACCGCGAACCCCAGCACGTGGAACAGGATGACCGCGCCCGTATAGGCCAGCCAGTGCTGCTCCTGGCGGTCATCAATGCCGGACACTCGGTAGAGCCCGCGCTCGATCGGTCCGAGCACGGGCGAGAGGAGGGTGCGCTCACCGGTGAAGACGCGGGTCATGTACGACCCGAGGGGCTTCACGAGCGCCAGAACGACCGCGCAGTACAGCGCGATCTGGATCCAGCCGTTGAGGGTCATGGGGGGAGATCCGTCAGGGCCGCTCAGAACCGCTCGGGGCGGACGAGGGCGTAGGTGAGGTAGACGAGGAGGCCGGCGGTCACGCAGGCGCCGAGGGCGAGGTCGAGGGTCATGGCGGCCTCTCTCAGAGCCGGTCGCAGGCGGCCGCGTAGCCGGCCGCCGCGGCGAAGAAGGCGAGCCCCGCCGCGAGGAAGACGATGTCGAGCATGGTGGTCGGGTCCGGTTCGGCGGACCGGCCGCGGAGGCTCCGCGGCCGGCCTTGGCCGACCAGCAGTGTCGCCGGGAACCGCGTTAGGGTTCGAGCGAGGACCGGGCGGGAGTTTATAAGGGCCGCATTAGGATCCGGCGCCCTCGCCGAAGCTGGCCCGGAGACCCGCGCAGGCGGCCGGCACGGTCAGCCACGCCGCGCCCGGGCAGAGACGGCGCCACCTTGCGCGGTCGAGCCGGATCACCCCCGCCTCGCGGCCGAGGATGCCGCCGTAGGCGAGGCCGCAGACGCGGCAGCGGCCCGCCAGCGGCTGGATGAATAGCGCCGGGGGGGTCGCGCCGGACGGTGGCGCGGCGTCGCCGCGACAGGGTGGCGCGGCTCCGGCGCTCACTGGACACGCAGGGGTTCGAAGACGTTCAGCGCGAGCAGCGCGAGGGACACGGCAGACCACCCGCCGAGCGCGACGACCATCAGCGCGAAGACGCGGTCGGCCCTGCACTCGGCGAGGATGTAACGGACGGTCGGCATGCGGAGGCTCCATCCGGGCTGATGCCCGATGGCGCGACCACGTCCGCATCGGCCGTGAGGGACCAAGACGCGTGCGGGGCGTCCGGCATAGGGATGTCATCAGGATGGGGGCCGGCGCGTCCGTCAGCGCCAGAAAGCGCGGATCGCGCGTGCGGGACGCAGGGCCGTGAATCGCAGGCGCCGGATTCCGGGTCGGCGCGGCCCGTCGAGGCGGGACGGGCTCGGGCGCACGGAGGGGATCCGGTGGCACGACGCAGCCCCTCAGGGAGAGTCCGGTCCGAGGCCGGGCGACGCCCTAGACCGTCGCGACCTCGGGCTGCTCGGTCGAGTTGAACACGACCTCGCCGGTCCGCTCGCAGACCACGGTGACCGAGGTCGCCCCGTTCTCGCGCTGCTGCAGGGGGAGTTGCGCGAGCGCGTAGGCCGTCGCCGCCTCGAGGTCGCACGGCCACAGCTTGGTGAAGCTCTCGCGTTTTCCGCGGCGAAAAGTGATCTTGTAAGCCATCGTTTCCTCCGTTTTCACGGAAGATACACCTTCTCGGCGTGCCGCCACGCCGCGCCGAGACATGGCACCGATGCGTTCCGGACGGGATTGGACGCGCGAACCCGGCGGACGGGCGACGAACCGGGCAACGAACGGCGAGCCCGTGACTGGGGCGGGACAGCGATTCCCGTACAGCTTGATCCGCAAAATAGACCATGCGACGGTGCCGAATAATGAATTGCGCGCCCTCGGGCATCGCGCAGATCAGGCTTGGCAGGGCAAGGCGTCACCCCTGGCGCGTCGGTGTCGGAGTGGTTCGAGGTATGTCCCACGCGCCGGCCGGATCACCCAGCGAGACAGGTCGGGCCGCCGACGCCGGCCCTAGCCGGAGCGCCGGGCCTCTCGACGAGGCCGGGGTCGCCAAGCAGAAGCTCGTCGAGGCGATCGAGAGCAGCTCGGAGGGCTTCGCGCTGTTCGACCCGGACGATCGCCTCGTCCTGTGCAACGGGCACTTCCAGGATTTCCATCCCGGCCTGTCGGCCATCATCGTGCCCGGCGTGACCTTCGAGGCCATCGCCAACGCCGTCGCGGAGACCTGCGTCGTACGGCCGGACGGGATGAGCGTCGAGGCCTGGGTCGCCGAGCGGGTCGCCCATTACCGCGCGCCGCGCGGTCCGCTTCTCCAGCAGCGCGTCGACGGCCGCTGGGTCCAGGTCAACGAGCGCAAGACCAACGACGGCGGCGTCGTCGCGGTCTACACGGACGTGACCGAGATCAAGCGCGCCGAGCAGGTGCTCCAGGCGACGCAGGGGCGGCTGACCTACCTGCTCACCGCGTCCCCGTCGATGATCTGCAGCTTCGAGGTGGGGGGCCGCAACGCGCCGACCTTCATCAGCGAGAACGTGCGCGACCTCCTCGGCTACGAGCCCGGCGATTACCTGGCGGGCCCGGAATTCTGGCTGGAGCGGCTTCACCCCGACGACCGGGACCGGGTGCTCGCCGAGTTCCCGCACCTGCTCGCGGACGGGCACAACGTCATCGAGTACCGGTTCCTGCACGCGAACGGCACCTATCGCTGGGTCCGGGACGAGCAGCGCCTCCTGCGGGACGCGACGGGCCAGCCCGTCGAGGTGGTCGAGTCCTGGAGCGACATCACCGAGCGCAAGGAGGCCGAGCTGGCGCTGCAGAAGCAGACCGCCTTCGTCGAGCTCCTCCAGGCCGCCGCCGCGGCCGCCAACGAGGCCCCGACGGTCGAGGACGCCCTGCGCTTCTGCCTCGAGCGCGTCGCGCAGCACGCCGGCTGGCCCGTCGGTCACGCCCATATCCTGGCCCGGGACGGGACGCGGACGCTGCTCCCGACCGGCATCTGGCACTGCGACCCCGGCGCGGAGGTCGCGCGATTCCAGGCCGCCACGGCCGCCACGTCGCTGGCCGCCGGATCGGGCCTGGCCGGCCGCGTTCTCGTCTCGGGCGCGCCAGAATGGAGCGTCGGGGACCCGACGCTGGCCGCGGACCCGCGCGCGCCGGCGGCGGTCGAGCACGGCATCCGGGCCGGGTTCGGCTTTCCGGTGACGGTCGGGCGCGACGTCGTCGCGGTGCTGGAGTTCTTCGCCCGCGAGGCGTCCCCGCCGGACGCCTCGCTGCTCCGGGTCATGAGCAACATCGGCGCGCAACTCGGCCGCGTGATCGAGCGCAAGCAGGCCGAGGAGAGCCTGCGTCAGGCGAAGGAGGCGGCCGAGGAGGCGAGCCGCGCCAAGAGCAGCTTCCTCGCCAACATGAGCCACGAGCTGCGGACCCCGCTCAACGCGATCATCGGCTTCACCCGGCTGGTGATGCGGCGGGCGAAGGATGTCCTGCCGGTCAAGCAGTTCGAGAATCTCGAGAAGATCCTGGCGAGTTCCGAGCACCTGCTCTCGCTGATCAACAGCATCCTCGACCTCGCCAAGGTCGAGGCTGGGCGCATGGAGGTGAAGCCCTCGGACTTCGCCCTGGAGCCGGTCCTCGACCTGTGCCTCCGCACCGTCGAGCCCCTCGTCAAGAACGAGGGCGTGCGCCTCGTCCGGGACGTCCGGGACCCGCCCCCGATGCTGCGCACGGACGAGGAGAAGCTGCGGCAGATCCTGATCAACCTGCTCAGCAACGCCATCAAGTTCACCGAGGCCGGATCGGTCACGCTCCGCGTCCGCTCGGTCGATGAGGGCATCGAGTTCGCCGTGATGGATACCGGCATCGGCATCCCGGCGGGCGCCCTGAGCGCGATCTTCGAGGAGTTCCACCAGGTCGACAACAGCGCGACCCGGTCCCACAGCGGCACCGGGCTGGGGCTCGCGATCAGCCACCGGCTCGCGCGCCTGCTCGGCGGCCGGATCGGCGTCGAGAGCCGCGAGGGCGAGGGCTCGACCTTCACGCTCACCATCCCGCCGCGGATCGCCGGCGGCGCCGAGGTGCCGCCGCCCCCGAAGCCGGCGCCCGCCGCCGTCACCGCGCCGCGCTCGGGCGCCAAGGTCGTGCTCGCGATCGACGACGATCCCAACGTCGTCTACCTGCTGAAGGAGAACCTCGCCGATGCCGGCTACACGGTCGTCGGCGCGGCGAGCGGCCAGGAAGGGCTGATGAAGGCCCGGGAGCTGCAGCCGCGGGCCATCACGCTCGACATCATGATGCCCGGCACCGACGGCTGGCAGGTGCTGCACGCGCTGAAGACCGATTCCCTGACCCGGGACATCCCGGTCGTGCTGATCTCCATCGTCGACCAGAAGGAACTCGGCTTCCGGCTCGGCGCGACCGACTACATCGTGAAGCCGTTCGAGCGGGAGGCCCTGATCGGTGCTCTCGCGCGGATCGCCCCCGACAACGAGCGCGTCCTCGTGATCGACGACGATCCGAACGTGCCCGACCTCGTGCGCCAGCTGCTCGACTCGGAGCACTGCACCGTCGACTGGGTGGCCGACGGGGCGGCCGGCCTGGAGCGCATCGCGCAGGCCCGCCCGAGCGTCATCCTCCTCGACCTGCTCATGCCGCGGATGGACGGCCTCGCCTTCCTGGACGCCCTGCAGGCGGATCCCGCCGCCCGGTCGATCCCCGTCGTGGTCCTGACTGCCGCGTCCCTGGATCCCGCCGAGCGCGGCATGCTCCGGGAGCGGGTGCTCGGACTGATCGACAAGGGCGGGCTCGATCGCGCCGCCCTGGTCCGGGAGGTCCGCCGCGTGCTGCCGGTCCTGGAGACCGAGACCGCCGACGGTGACCGATGAGGTCGGCAACGGCCCGCCCGTGGCGGCCCGCAACGCCCGGGACCGGCCCATGAAGCGGATTCTCATCGTCGAGGACGTCGCGCTCAACCGCGATCTGCTGACCCAGTTGCTCGAGGACGAGTACGAGATCCTGATCGCCGTCGACGGGGCCGCCGGCGTGGACATGGCGATCGCGCACCGGCCGGATCTCATCCTCATGGACCTGTCGCTGCCGCTCGTCGACGGCTGGGAGGCGACGCGCCGCATCAAGGCCGACGCGACCACCGCCGCGATCCCCGTGATGGCGATCACCGCCAACGCGATGACCGGCGACGAGGACCGCGCCCGGGCCGCCGGCTGCGACGACTTCATGACCAAGCCCGTCGACGAGGACCTGCTCTTCGCCAAGCTGCAGCACTGGCTCGGCTGAGCGCGGCCGTCTCACGCCAGGAAGGGAGGACCCGTGGAGCCAGCCCGCATCCTCATCGTCGACGATGAGCCCTTCAACCTCGACTTGCTGGAGCAGGAGCTGGAGCTCCTCGGCCACGCCAGCGTGCGGGCGGCGAACGGGCGGGCGGCCCTCGATCGGCTGAGCGAGGAGCCCTTCGACCTCGTGCTCCTCGACGTGATGATGCCGGCGCTCGACGGCTACGCCGTGCTCGAGCGGATGAAGGCCCACGAGGCGTGGCGCCACACACCCGTCGTGATGATCTCCGCCCTCATGGAGATCGGCAGCATCGTCCGGTGCATCGAGCTCGGCGCCTTCGACTACCTGCCGAAGCCCTTCGAGCCCGTGATCCTGGAGGCGCGCGTCCGGTCCTGCCTGGAGCGGAAGCGGGCGCACGACCGCGAGGTGGCGCATCTGCGGACCATCGAGCGCGAGCGCAAGCGCGCCGACGAGCTCCTGCACGCCATCCTGCCGGTCTCGGCGGTGGCGGAGCTGATGGAGACCGGGCAGGTCAAGCCGCGGCTGTTCGGCGACGTCGCGGTCCTGTTCATCGACCTCGTCGGCTTCACCACGTGGTGCCACGACCAGAGCCCGGACGTCGTCGTCGCGGAGATCCAGCGCCTCGCGGAAGCCTTCGAGGTGGTCGCTCAGGCGCGCGGCCTGGAGAACATCAAGACGATCGGCGACGCCTTCATGGCCACGGCCAACCTGCTGCGGCCCCACGAGGATCCGGTCTCCGCCGCCATCCGCTGCGCCGCCGACATGATGGCGATCGCGGCCGAAGGCGAGCCGGGCTGGCGGATCCGCGGCGGCATCCACATCGGGCCGGTCGTCGGCGGCATCGTCGGCCGGACGAAGTTCACCTTCGACCTGTGGGGCGACACCGTGAACGTCGCCGCCCGGCTCGCGGGCCTCGGCGACGGGTGCGCGCTGCACCTGTCGCGCGAGGCCTTCGCGCGCCTGCCGGACCCGCGCGAGGTCCGGCCTATCGGCGCGGTGACGCTGAAGGGCAAGGGCGCGGTCGAGGTGTACTGCCACGCCCTAACGGCCGGCGACGCGACTCCGGCCTGAGACGCCCGCGGCGGCCGCGGAGCGTTCCGGATTGCGCAGCAAGAAGCGGGATGCGGCCGGCCGGGGCGGAGCTTAGGGCCCGTCCCGGAGGTGCACCATGAGCCGTTATCGCTGCGTTCCGATCCCGACGGAGACCGCCCTCCGCTTCCGCGCCACCGGCCTGGACGACCGGGGCAACCCGGTCCGTCGGGTCGTCGCGACGGCGGATGGCGGCTTTCCCTGCCGACACTGCCTGCAGCTCGGCCGGCCCGGCGAGACCATGCTGCTCGGATCCTACGATCTGCCCGAGCCGCGCGGGATCTACTGGACACCCAGTCCGATCTTCCTGCACGCGGACGCGTGTCCGCGCGCCGAGACGGTCGACGGCCTCGCGCCGATCGTCCGCGCGAACACGCTGGTCTCGGTCCGTGCCTACGACGCGGACCATCTCTGCCTCTACGATCTCGGACAGGTCTGTCCCGGGGGCGAGGTCGAGATTCCGCTCCGCCGCGCCCTCGACGATCCGCGCACCCGCTTCGTCAACATCCACACGGCGCGGCCCGGGTGCCTCCTGTCCCGCGTGGAGCGCGTCGCCGACTGAGCGCGAGCCGCCGAGCCGCCCAACGGGCCGTTGCGCGGCCCGCTCAGGCCGCGACGTGGATATGCTCCTGCGCGTTGATGAAGGCCGCCACGTCAGCGGCCGGGATCGGCCTGCTCAGCAGGTAGCCCTGGACCTCCGAGAACCCGCTCGCCCGCAGCCGGGCCAGCTGCTCCGGGGTCTCGACACCCTCGGCCGTCGTCGTGATCTTCAGGCTGCGGCCGAGTTCGGCGACGACGTGGACGATCGCCGCCGCCTCGTCCTTCTCCAGGAGGTTCCGGACGAAGGACTGGTCCAGCTTGATCTTGTCGAATCGGAAGGTGTTCAGGGAGGAGAGGGACGAGTAGCCGGTCCCGAAATCGTCCATCGAGAACCGCACGCCTAAGGAGCGCAGGCGGCTCAGCATCTCGAAGCTCGCCTGATCCTGGCTCAGAATGACCGACTCGGTGATCTCCAGCTCGAGACGGTGGCTCGGCAGCGCGGTCTTCAGCAGGACCTCCTCGACGAACCGGTCGAGATTGCCTTCGCGGAACTGGATCGGCGAGATGTTGACGGCGACCCGCAGGGAGCCAGGCCACGTCATGGCATCGGCGCAGGCCCGTTCGAGCACGTAGGCGCCGAGGGCGTCGATCAGCCCCGTCGCCTCGGCGACCGGGATGAATTCGCCGGGCGAGATCATCCCGCGTTCCGGGTGGTGCCACCGCGCGAGGGCCTCGAAGCTCGTCACCGCGTTCGTCGTCAGGTCGAACAGCGGCTGATAGTGCAGCTCGATCTGCGCGGTGCCGATCGCCAGCCGCAACTCGCGTTCCAGCCAGCGCCGCTGGTTCTGGCGCTCCTCCATCTCCTGCTCGAAGACGCGGACGCGCCGACCGCCGTCGGCCTTCGCGGCGTAGAGGGCGACGTCGGCGCGGCGCAGGAGATCGTCGCCGTCGGCATCCTCCGTGCCGGAGACGGCGATACCGAGACTCCCGTCGACGGACACGAACTGGCCGGCCAGGAAGAACGGCCGCCTGAGCTGGATCAGGATCTGCTCCGCCAGGGCGAGGACGCCGTCCGGCAGGTCTGCCTCGAAGAGTACCATCGCGAACTCGTCGCCGCCGAGGCGCGCCACCGTGCCGCCGGCCGGGCACAGTCCGGTGAGGCGGCGGCCGACCTGCCGGAGGAGCTCGTCGCCGGCCGGATGTCCGAGCGTGTCGTTGATGCCCTTGAAGTCGTCGAGGTCGAGACAGATGACGGTCACCGCCCGGCCGCCGACCGCATGGTCCGCGAAGGCGGCGGCCAGACGGTCGGCGAGGAGCGCCCGGTTCGAGAGGCCGGTCAGCGCGTCGTGGGTCGCGAGATGCGCGATCCGCGCCTGCGCGGTGACGCTCGCGGTTACGTCCTCGTGGGTCTCCACCCAGCCGCCGTCGGCCATCGGCTCGACCGCGATCTCGACGCAGCGGCCGTCGGCGAGCGTCCGGGTGAAGGTCCGGCGGATCGGCCCGGTCTCCGCGGCCGACCAGTCCGCGAGACCGGCGAGCCGGCGAACCTCGTCCTGTGTCGGTTCGAGATCCAGCGCGCCCGGCGCGACTCCGTAGATCCGGCAGAACTGGGAATTGTAGACCTTGAGCCGGCCGTGGACGCCGAACATGCACAGGCCCTGGGACATGTTGTTCAGGGCGGCGTCGAAGCGCTCGTTCTGCTCCTGCAACTGCCGCTCGCGCTCCGTCAGGACCGTGTTCTGCCGGAACACGTCGTCGCGCAGCTGATCGCGCTCCGAGAGGGAATGCTCGAGCACGACGACGGCCCGCGCGATATCACCGACCTCGTCGGCGCGGTCGATATCGGGCACGCTGACGTGCCAGTTGCCGCGCGCGACCTCGGAGACCGTCTGGGTGATGCGCACCAGGGGACGGGTGATCCGGCTCGACAGGAAGAGCATGACGACGGCGACGAGGCACAGGGTGAGGCCGGCGACGACGCTGAGCGTCCGCAGCAGCGCGCGCGAGCTCTCCTCGCCGATGCCCACGACCTTGCCGGTGAGTTGCTGCAGCTCCCGCAGCGGCGCCGCGACGCAGAGGCGGATGTCGGGCGGCTGCGGGATGCAGCGCGCGACCTTCTCGGCGCCGAGCACGGCGTGCAGCTCAGCGCCCGACGCGGGTCCGAGCTGGGCGTTGGAGACCTCCGAGCCCGCCGAGGAGAGGAGGGTCTGGTCGGCGAGGATCAGGACGTCGCGGTTGCTGAGGGACGCGAAGGCCGTCAGGGTCGGCTCGTGCGCGCGCAGGACCCGGTACCCGACGAGGCCGCCGATCACCTCGCCGAAATCGTCGAACAGCGGCTCGCCGAAGACGTCGGCGACCGTGCCGCTCTCGGTGGCGGCGAGCGCCCGCGCGAGCGCGTCGTCCCAGCGCAGCGACAGCACGAACCCTTCCGCGTGCTCCCGATCGTTGCGGGCGAGCACGGCCCGCAGGGACGCCGCGACGGGCGACGTCCGGAACGCCGCGTTGGCGGAGAGGAGGTCCGCCTCGACGCGGTCGGCGGTCAGGGCGCGGAGATTGAGGTCGAAGGCGATGGCGCCGTCGAGATCGGCGAGGGCGAGAGCCGGCCGCAGAAGCTCCGAGGCCGCCACCGTGTTTCCGGAGAAGACCGCCTTCGCGACGTCCCAGCGCTTGGACATGGTGGCGAAGCGCCGTTCGACGTCCTCGCGCCGCATCTGCAGCCGCGCCGCGGCAAGCTTGGCGTCGCTGAGCAGGCGGTCGGAGAGCTGGGCCTCGGACCAGGTCGAGACCTCCTGCGCCTGCTCGCGGAGCGTCTGGCCGGAGCGCAGAACCACCAGGAAAACCAACGCCGCCAGCGCGATCGCGGCCGTCGAGAGCGTGGCGCCGACGAGGCGCGCGCGCAGGGAACGCGAGAAGACGGTGCCCGTCACGGCCTGAGCGGGGCGCCGCCCCGCTCCGCCATGACCTGTCCCGCGCGGTCGGAGGTCGCGAAAGCGAGGAACGCCGACGCCGCGGCGTCGCGCGTGGCGGCCTTGTAGATCAGCGCGAGGGTCACGGCGCTCGGATAGGCCGGATCGCGCGGGGCCCGGCCGTCGATCGTCAGGACCGCGAGATCGCCCGCGAGCGCCGGCGAGTACGGACCGAAGCCGATCGCGCCGGGCGTCTCCCGCACCGTGGCGATCGCGTCCTGGGTCGTGGTCGCGGTCTTCGAGCGGCTGGTCAGGGCGAGGTCGCGCCAGCCCGGCATGGTGGCCCGCAGGACCGTGAGCGTGCTGTCCGTCTCCTCGCGCCGGACGACGCGGATCTTGAGATCGGGGCCGCCGAGGGCGCTCCAATTGTCGACCGTGCCGGCGAAGATCGCGGCGGTCTGCGCGCTGGTCAGGTTCGTGACGCCGACGCCCTGATGGACGAAGATCGCCGAGGGGATGCGGGCGAGCGGCACCTCCACGAGTCCCTGAGCCTTCTCGGCCTCGGTGAGCGGGCGCGCGACCCGCCCGAGCCTCTGGCGCTCGCCGCCCACGGCCGCGACGGCGCCGCCGGAACCGATGCTCGGCGGCACCGACACGCGCGCGTCGCCGCTCTCGGCGTTGTAGGCGGCCGCCACGGCCTGGAGCATCTCGATCCCGTCGCCCGTGCCGACGACCGCGAGGTCGTCCCCGCTCGCGGCGGCCGGCACGGCAAGGAGGATGATTCCACCCGCGATGATGCGCCGGAGAGACGTGAATAACAGTGCCATAACACGAGAATGCGCCTCGAGTGCTTAACCCGAGGTCACCGGATACCGTACACCGAAGGTGTGGTTGACGATCTGCTAGGCGACAGGCTCCGTTTTAGCGGTCCGATGACCAGCGACGCGCTGGAGGAAGCGCTGCAGGAAATTCGCATCGGGCGGCGGCCTCCCGTCGGCGCCGCGCGCGGCCGCGTAGAAGGGATCGGCGTAGCAGGTCGCCCCGGTCGTCGCGGCGAGGAACTGGACAGCCGCGACCATCTCGGGGGCGCCGGCCGCGAGGACGGTGTCGTCGCGCGTGAGCATCGGCATGTGGAGCGTCGGCCGCCCGGGCCGGGCATCCGGAGGCGGGTTGCCGCCGCTGCAGGTCAGGACCGTCGTCGCCCCCCGCGCGCGCAGCCAGTCCAGCGCCGGGCGCATGTAGAGGTTCTGCGGGTGCCGCGCGCCGGCCACGACGAGCATGTCGCGCTCCGGCTCGCGCATCCGGCTCGCGCGGGCGACCGCCCAGGCGGGCGCCCAGCCGACGCCCGATGAGACGATCACGAGACGGCCGCGCCCGAGCCGGTGGAAGGCGGTCCCGAACGGGCCCTCGACCTTCACCGCGGTTCCCGGGCCGATCCTGCCGCCAAGCAGCGGCGAGACCGCGCCGTCGGGCTGGCGGCGGATCTGGAAGATCAGTTCGTTCAGTTCGCCAGATCCGTCCGCGCGCAGGGTCGGGCTGTAGTCCCGCGCGGGCAACCCGGCGAAGGAGACCCGGACATACTGGCCCGGCAGGTAAGTCAGCCGCTTGCGCAGCGCGACCGTCACCTCGACGATCTCGGCGGTGAGATCGACGACGCGGTCCACGGTGCCGGCCCGCCGGACGGATTCCGGAACCTCGTCGAACTCGATGACCGCATCGGTGGTCAGGCGGGCCCGGCAAGCCTGCACGGTCTCGCCGATGCGCGTCCCCGCATCGTCGACCGCGCCCGCATGGATCCGGACGCGGCAGGTGTCGCACTGACCGGTGGCGCAGTCGTGCGGGATCGCCTGGCCGGCCGCCAGACCCGCGTCGAGCAGGGTCTGTCCGGCGCTGGCGCTGACCCGCCTTCCGTTGATGACGAGGGTGACGCGTTCGGCCATGGCGCGCTCCCGGCTCAGCGCAGAAGGACTTCGACCGGCCGCATGTGCCGCGTGTGGCGCGTCTGCGTGTGATCGAAGGCCGAGACGTACAGGTAGAACGTGTTTCCGGGCAGGAAATCGACGTCGTACTTGCTGCCGGTCGCGATCTTGCGCGCGGCGACCAGGGTCCAGTGGTCGTCGGCCCAGTCGGCGGCCGCCGAGATCCCGGCGCGGTCCCCCGTATAGCCGTCGGTCATGAGCACGCCGGGCATCACGGTGCCGACCGGGATCTCCGCGTCGGCGGCCGCCGAGTACGGCACCGTCTCGGTCTTCTCGACCATCCACCACGCCGAGCCCGGCGACGTGCTGGCATCGAAGTCGAGATCCACAGTGCCGAGCCTGGCCACCGTCGCCTGCCAGTCCTTGGGAAGCCGCAGCGGCTCGACCGCGCCCGCGTAGCCGCCCGGACCCTCGAACTTGAAATTGTAGCGGTACGCGCTGGTGCCGGGATCGCCCCAGTAACCGGCCTGGTAGCGGCCCTTCACGTCCCGCTCGGCGGCGGTGGGGTCTGTGGGCGGGCCGATATGCATGTCCTCGACGACGCCGAGCATGCCGCCGCGGGCCGCCTTCCACTGCCACATGTCGATGTAGCTGCCGTCGGTGGTGTAGTGGTAGCCGCGGCCGTTGAGCGGGGCGGGGGCGTCGGGCAGGGGCCGGGCGCCGAGATGGGTCGACCCGCCGCTGCCGAACGCGTCGGATCGCGAGAAGATCACCGCCAGCTTGTCCTCGTAGTAGGCGGTCACGTCCGCGCGCGCCGCGTCCGCGTCGAGGAGGTGCCAGCCGTCCGCCTTCTTGATCATCGGGACGCGCTTGAGCGAGCGCGACGGGTCCCACCAGCGGAAGGCGAAATACACGTTCGTCGCGTCGCGCACGGCGCGGATCTCGACGGTGGTCTCACCGGTCCCGCCGAAATTGGCCCCCTGCATCGTCCGGACCGAGACCGGGCGCGCGGTGCGCCAGACCGGGTCGTCGAGGAGCTTCGACAGGTCGGGCCCGGCCGACACCTTGTCGATCACCAGCGTGGAGCGGCCTCTCACATCCGCGAAGGCGAGGCCGCCGACGACGGGGAGGCCGATGATGGCGGCGGCCAGGAGCGGTCGCCGCCGCCGCGCCGCACCGTCCGCCAGGGCCGCCGGACGGAACAACCGAAGGAGCTGCCACAGGCCGCCGTACATGAAGTGCGCGAGGGTATGGACCGCGATGTAGGCCAGGGCGACCAGCGCGCAGGTGGCGTGCAGCCAGACCACCCAGCCGCCATAGCCGAGGTAGAGCGCGACCCCGGTACCCGTCAGGACGAGCGTGACGGCGTAGATCAGCCAGTGCAGCGCGACGTTGATGCCGCCCCACCGTGCCTTCCGGGCGGCCTTGCTTCGCCCGCTGACACGGAGGGCGCGGAGCCGCGACAGGCCGTTGCGATCCGTGAGACGCCCGCGCACGAGGTAGACCAGATAGGCGGTGATTCCGAAGAACAGGGTCAGGCCGGCCACGAAGTGGACGGTCCAGACTTCACCTTGCGGAAGCAGGGGCGCCAGGAACTTCGCGGTCCGCGCCACGGGTGCGTCGGCCGAGATGCGCAGGCCCGTGAGCAGGCTCGCCACCATGGCGATGGCGACCACCCAGTGGATCACGATGGTCCCGACATCGGAGCGCGGATGCCGGTCGACCTGCGCGGCGGCTGTACTACGCCACCCGGGGGCGGTCTCGGCTCCGCCGGGCGAAGGCGGCGCGAGGGTCAGCGGTTCCGACATTCGATCCTCCGCACCGTCGCCGCAAATTGGACACGCTACGTTAGAACTTTGTAAATCATGATGCCGGCCGCGCGATATAGCCGAGCATTGCAATCTATAACTCTTGATCGATATGCTTAACGGGGGTCTCGGCTCGGTCGGTCAGTCGGGAAGGCCGCTCCGCTCCGCCGCGGCGCAAACCGTTTCAGGTCGCGCGTCGATGGGAGGTGGACGCGGCCGACAGGGTACGGCCTCAGAGCGGCACCTCAGCCACCTGTCACGACAGAGCGCTCAGTCAGGAATGCTTGGAGACAGGGTCTCATAGCGCCGGCACGGGATCTGTCGCCGGATCTCGGGGAGCAGGCCTGATAGGGCGGCAGATGCCTCTTCATCCCTGCTAGCGACATCCACGGCGCAGAACTCGAGGTCTCGGTCGGCGGAGTCCACGCGATGGACCGCGCCATCAACCAGCCTCGCTGAGCCGACGCGGCCGCGATCCGCAGCTCGCCTCGCCCGCGCACTCCCAATTCCGTGATCAATTCAGATACAAAAACAAATTTCAGGAACCCAATTCCGGTTGAAAAACGCAATCGCAATTTATTTGTAAAATCAAATCTTGACAGATACGGTCAAGCTGCCGAGCGATAGAGCGGCCAATTCTCAAAAACTACTGCGAAGTCGCACCGTGTCGGAACCCGTACACGTGCGTGAACGCGGATCATTGGGTTGACGCTGGCAGTGGCACGACCACGGCGTCGGATGCGGGGATATGATGACCAGAATCAAGGCGCTGTTACTGGGCTCCTCGGCCCTGATGATCCCGATCGGCGGTGCGTACGCTGCCGATCTCCCGACGTTTAAGGCTGCGCCGGTCGAGTTCGTACGCGTTTGCAACGCCTACGGCGCCGGCTTCTTCTACATCCCCGGGACCGATACCTGCATTCGTCTGTCCGGACGGGCGCGGTATGACTTCCTGTATCAGACCAGCAAGGTTCGCACGGGCGGCGGCGGCGACCTCACCGGCTATCTCGGCCTGATGCGTCTGAACCTCGATTCGCGGACCCAGACCGATTACGGAACCCTGCGCGCCTTCCTGCGCATCGATGTCGCCAACCGCAGCGGCCCGTTCCTGACCTCGGGATCCCGGCAGCGCGAGAGCTTGGCCATCGCGGGCCTCGGCGCCGACGCCTTCGGGCGCACGCAGACCTACGTCAACGCCGATAAGGCCTTCATTCAGTTCGCCGGGCTCACTGCGGGCCGCGCGTCCTCCTTCTTCGATTTCTACGCGCACGACTTCGAGCTGATCGGCGGCACGGCCGGCTCCGATACGTTCAGCACGAACCTGCTCGCCTACTCGGCGATCCTCGGGAACGGCATCACGCTGACCGCCTCGATGGAAGATCCGACCTATCGGCGCTTCCCGATCTTCGGCACCGGCTCGGCCGTCGGGGCCTTTACAGTCGGCGGCGGATTCGCGGGCTACAGCAACGCCTTCAATCCGTTCACGCCCTCGACCTGGCTGGCGCCGATCGTCGTCGGTCCCGGCAACGTCGCCTTCGTCGACGTCACCCAGAAGAGCCGCATGCCGGACTTCGTCGGCGCGGCCCGCATCGACCAGGCCTGGGGCTCGGCGCAGCTCTCGGCCGCCGTCCACGAGATCAATGCCGGCGACGCCGGCAGCACTGTCGCGGGCATCACCACCGCCACGACCGGCCTGGGCATCTCGCCGACGGGACGCGCCTCGAACGCCTACGGCTGGGCAGTCCAGGGCGGCCTGAAGGTCAACCTGCCGTTCAACGCGACGGGCGACACGCTCTACCTCCAGGGCGCCTACGGGCAGGGTGCCATCGCCTATACGGGCATCTCCAACTACACGGCGCCGTACGACGCCCTCGGCGCGGCGCCGGTCGGCGGCGGCTCGTTCGCGCAATACTACGCGGACGCGGTGCTCAACCCCGCGACCGGCCGCCTCGAACTGTCGACCTCGTTCTCCGCTGTCGCCTCCCTGCTCCATTACTGGTCGCCGGCCTGGCGCTCGGCCTTCTTCGGCAGCTACGCGCAGATCGACTACAACTCCAAGGGGCGCAACGCGCTGGGTCTCCTCGGCTTCGGCTTCGCCCCGGCCGGCGCCAGCGCGTCGAATGCCCTGGCCTTCGCCACGAGTCCCATCCTCCGGGGCAACAACCAGATGATCACCGGCGCCAGCCTGATCTGGACCCCCGTGAAGGATCTCGATATCGGCGTCGAGGGCGAGTACATCCGCACGGCGCTCAACAGCGGCGTCACGCCGGACATCTCCAAGAACGCGCTCCGCTACGTCAATTCGCAGGATGCGGCCCAATTCCGGTTCCGCGTGCAGCGGGATTTCTGAGCCGATCCGGCGAGCCTTCGCGGACGCGAGTCCCAGTCTCGAGCCCGGCCGCACGGCCGGGCTTCTCTATTTGGAAGACGAAGTAAATGTTCTCGTAAATTGCGCCATATTCAACAAATAAAAGATCTTTTGCTTGCGATCGGCGCGGAATCATCTACAACAGAGTCAGCTCTTCAGCGGCTTGCTTCGCCGCCGAGCGAGCGGATGCTATGGTTTCAGAGTGGCTGGCCCGGGTACCAGGGCAGGGCCGGTCTGACCCAGAGCTTCAGACCCATACGACTTCGCCGACCGGGCAACCGGTCGGCTTTTTCGTGCTCGCTGCCGGCGCAAGCCGGGCAGGATTGTCCGTCAGGCCTGGGCGACACAAGCACCGATCCCGGTGACCGGGATGTAGCCGACCTGAGGCCATCCTCCACGAGAAATTCAAAAATCGTTTCAACATTGAAGCCCGTCCAAAGAGCGAAAGAATTATTCCGCAATAAAATATAGAGTTTAAATGGGTATTGCAGCATCTTACTACCACGTCGCCGGTGAGCGACAGCTTGTGTAACGGGAGATTATCATGAAGAACATTGTCCTGGCCTGCTCGATGGGCGCGATGCTGATCGCGGGACCTGCTCTCGCTCAGGACGGTGGCGCGACCATCGACCCTAGCCTCATCGTTCGGACCAACGGCAGCGGCCTCGACGCGTGGTCCGCCTCCGAGGGCAACGACAAGGCGGGCGGCATGTGGGAGGGGGCGACCGGCTACAGCGCCGCGATCCAGCGGCCCAGCGCGGTCGAGACCGTTCCGGCCAATCGCCAGTGGAGCCATCTCAACAGCCGCGAGCGCCGCCGCGGCCAGCCCGCCTACTGAGCGCTCACCCGGCACGGCCCAGCGCCCGGCACGTCCCGCGATGCGGGACCGGCCGGGCGCGACGGCGTGACGACGGCGTCAGAGGGGTGCGGCCGGCAGGAGGTCGATCGACGGGTGACCCGAGACGCTGTGCGTCCAGCTGAGGGTCACGCGGCAGCCGCTCCCGTCGGAGGCGATGGCGAAGGTGGCGCTGTGCAGCCGCGCGATGGAATCGACCAGGCTCAGGCCGATCCCGAACCCGCTCTTGTCGGTCTTCAGCGCGCCGCGGCGGTACCGGGCGCGCACGGCGCTCAGTTCCTCCGCCGGGATGCCGCAGCCCGTATCGGTGACCTGGATACCCGTCGGATTCCGGAGCAGCGCGACCGTCACCCGCCCGCCGGCCGGCGTGAACTTCAGGGCGTTGTCGATCAGGTTGCTCACCGCCTCGAAGATCAGGCTGCGGTCGCCCTCGATCGCGCACGGGCCGTCCGGCCGCTCCCAGAGAAGTCGGATGTCGCGCTCGATCGCCAGGGGCTCGTAGTACTCCACCGCATCCTCGAGCAGCCGGCCGAGATCGACCTGGGTGAAGCCCGATCGGCGCAGGCGGTCCTCCATCTCGGAGATGCGCAGCAGGGCCGAGAACCGGACGACGATGCTCTTGACCTCGGCCAGGACGTCCTCGTTGCAGGCGCGGAAGGCCACGACGCTGTCGGCCTTGCGCAGCGACCGCTCCAGCGTGCCGACCACCCGGGTCAGCGGGGTGCGCAGGTCGTGGGCGATGTTCTCGTTGACGCCCTTGATCTCCAGCATCAGCCGCTCGAGCTGGTCGAGCATGTCGTTGACGACGCGCGTGAGGTGAGCGAGGTCGGCCGAGACGCCGCGCGTCGGCAGGCGCTCGCTCAGGTCGCCGCGCATGATCCGCTCGACCGCCTTGGTGATCGCATCGTTCTGCCGCAGCGAGCCGGCGCCGAACACCACGGCACCGATCAGGCCGATCACGATGGTGGCGGCCATGCCCCAGACGAAGGTCTCGACCAGCGCCTTCTCGAGGGACTGAAGATCCTGGGCCGACCGGCTGACCAGGACGTACTCGCCGCTCGGAAGCTCGGTGAGCTGGCTGAAGAGCGTGCGGCTGCGGTGATCCAGCGGCTGCGCCAGGATGAACGGCTTCCCGATCGGCGCCTTGTCGGGGAAGGCGATCGGCGCGCCTGCCCGGCGGACGCGGTCGGGCCCGAACAGGACGAGCGGGCGGCCGCCCTCGGCGAAATCTTCGGAGGCGTCGATCCGCTCGCGCAGCGCGCGCGGCGACAGGCTCAGGAGGTGCTTCGATTCCCACTCGACCCACTCGAACGCGGCCTTGCGGCCGTAGCTGCGCGTGTCGACGTAGAGAAAGCCCGAGAGCGCGAGCGAGGCGGTCCCGAAGGTCGCGAAGAACAGGCACGCGACCCGGAAGCCGCTGGTGCGCCGGACCTCAAGAAGGCGCACGGAGGATGAAGCCCGTGTTGCGCACCGTGTGGATCCGCGGGTTCAGCCCGTCGGGATCGAGCTTCTTGCGGATCTTGCCGATGTGGACGTCGATGACGCTGGATTGGTGATTGAAGCTGTAGCCCCAGACGGATTCGAAGATCATCTTCCGGCTCACCAGCGTGCCGGCGTTCTGCATCAGGAACTCGATGATCGCGAACTCCTTGGGCAGGAGCTCGATCTCGCGGCCCCCGCAGTGGAGGACGCGCTCGATCAGGTCGAGGCGCAGGTCGCCGACCACGAGCTCGTTCACCGCCTCGGCCGCCATCTTGCGCCGCGCCAGCGCGTCGACGCGGGCGGTGAGCTCGATGAACTCGAACGGCTTGGCCAGGTAGTCGTCGCCGCCGGCGCGCAGCCCGTCGACGCGCTCGTTGACGGCCGACAGGGCGCTGAGGATCAGGACCGGCGTCGAGACCTTCGCGGCGCGCAGCTCGGTCAGCAGCGACAGGCCGTCGATCTCCGGGAGCATCCGGTCGAGCACGATCACGTCAAAGTTACCGTCCAGGGCCTTGCGTAATCCGATGCTGCCACTCGGCGCTTCGTCGACCTGAAATCCGTATTCCGCGAGGGCCGAACCGATCTCCGCGGCGACCCGCCGGTCGTCCTCGACTACCAATACGCTGGCCATTCGTTTTTCCTTCTTATTTTGTATTCGCCGGCCCTGTCTGGTCTCCTGCGGCTCGGAGGGAGGGGTGGAATTATCCTCTTCGGTCCCGGAGTCAAATGCGATCCGGTCGCGGCGGCCAATCTGCGTCATCGGCTCGGCGAAGCTTACAAGAGAGCGGGGGATCTGGACCATGCGCCTCACTCCGCGCTCGCCTGCTCGGAGAGCTTGGCTGTCGGGACCTGGGACGCGACGGAGCCCCGGGGGATGACGCGGGTGCCGTCCTGAAGTCCGGCGGGCGGGTTGAGAACCACGGTCTCGCCGCTGTCGAGGCCGCTGCGCAGCTCGAGGCGCGTGCCGAGATCGCGCGCGATCGTGATCGGCCGGAGCCGGACGGTGTCGTCCGCCCCGACCACGGCCACGCGCGTCCCGTCCGCGTCGAAGATGAGCGCCTCGGACGGCACGATCACCCGCGGATGCGTGCGCGGCACCGCGAAGGTCACGGCGACGTAGAGGCCCGGCCGCAGGATTCCGTCGGGATTGGCGACGTCGACCTCCGTGTCGAGCGTCCGCACCGAGGATTGGAGAGCCACCGAGCTGCGCGAGACCGTGCCGTCGAAGGTCCGGTCCGCGATCTGCGCGACCTGGACCCGCGCCTTCACCCCGTCGCGGATGCCCACGGCGGCCGATTGCGGCACCTGCACCGCGACGCGCAGGACATTGGTGCTGTCGACCGTGAAGAGCGGCGTCCCGGAGCCGGCATCGCCGTGGACGAGGTCGCCGACATCGACCTTGCGGGCGGTCACGATGCCGTCGAACGGCGCGACGACGTTCTCGAAGGTGGTCAGCGTGCGGAGCCGGTCGACGGTCGCCTGCTGGGCGGTAATGTTGGCTTCCGCGACCTTCACCTTCGCCTGCGCGGCAGCGAGGGTCGCGGTGGCGGTCAGCATCCCCGCCCGGGTCTGGTCGGCGTTCTGCTTCGAGGCCCAGCCTTGCCCGGCCAGCGTCGCGGTGCGGGCGTCGGTCACGTTGGCGAGCGTCACGCTGGCCTTGGCCTGCTCCACATCCGCCTGCGCCACGGCGAGTTGTGCCTTGAACTGGCCGAGCTGGGCCTCAGCCTGCCGGGCCTGCTGGTCGAGGTCCGGCGCGGCGATCCGGACGAGGAGATCGCCCTTCTTGACCCGCGAACCGATATCGACCCGGCGCTCGGCGATGTAGCCGGTGGCGCGGGCGAAGATGTCGGCATGGTCGAAGGCCTCGGTCTGGCCCGGCAGGGTCAGCGTCATCGGCCCGTCATCCACCCGCGCCGGTCCGGTGCGGACCGTGGGAACGAAGTTCACGGCCTCGGCCTGCGTCACCAGGGAGGCTTGGTAGGTTTCCCAATGGTGCCAGGCGCCGAGGCCGAGGGCGCTGCCGAGTGCCAGGAACGCCACGAGGAACGGGCGCTTGCGCGGCGGCGGCGGCACGGCGTGGACCAGGGCCTCGCCGGCTCCGTCCTGCCGCAGCGGGTCGGTCTCGGCCGCGTGCTGGTGCGCCCGCGCGGCGGCCTCGGCGCCGCTCCCGGGGGCGTCGTTGAAACGGGTCATCAATAATCCTCGAGGGGCTTGATCGGGTTGCGGCGGAGCAGGGTGTAGAAAAGGGGGACGAAAAGCAGGGTCGAGACGGTGCCCATCCCGATCCCGCCCATCACCGCGCGGGCGAGGGCGGCGTTCTGCTCGGCGCCTTCGCCGGCCCCAATCGCCATCGGGATCAGGCCCAGGAACATCGCGGAGGCGGTCATGAGCACCGGCCGGAGGCGGGTATGGCCGGCCATCAGGGCGGCCTCGCGGGCCGAGCAGCCCGTGGCCTCGCGGTGCTCCTTGGCGAAGGTGACGAGCAGGATCGAGTTCGCGCTCGCCACCCCGACCGACATGATCGCGCCGAACAGGGCGGGGATCGAGAACGCCGTGCTGGTGATGAACAGGCTCATCACGATGCCGCAGAAGGCGAGCGGCAGGGCGGCGATGACCACGAAGGGATCGACCCAGGTCTGGTAGTTCAGGACGAGGAGCAGGTAGACCGCCACCAGCGCGATCCCGAGCCCGAGCTCGATGCGCGAGAACGCGCTCTCCATGCTCTCGATCTGGCCGCGGACGAGGATCTTGTCCGGGGCCGGGAGCCGGACCTGCTCCTCGGCGACGATCCGGTCCACGGCGTTGCGGACGCTGCCGAGATCGGCGTTCTGGACGTTGGCGAGGATGTCGAAGGTCGGCTGCTGGTTGACGTGGTTGATCACGGTCTGCTCCGGCTGCCGCTGCATCGTGGCGATGTTCGACAGCAGGATCGGGATGCCGGGCCGGTCATGCGCGTCCGTGTGCACCGAGACCGGTGTGTTCATCAGCTGCGCGATGTCGGCGTTGCGCCACTCCGGCGTCTGGACCCAGAGCTGGTACGGCATGCCGGACTTGGGATCGGCCCAAAAGTTCGGGCTGACTTGGAAGGAGCCCGAGAGCGAGACGTTCAGGTTCTGCGCGATGGACTGCTCGCTGACGCCCATCTCGGACGCCAGCCTGCGGTCGACGTTCACGTACATCTGCGGGGCGTCGACGATCTGATGCAGGTGGACGTCGACGGCGCCGCGGACCGCCGCGATGCGGCGGACGAGGTCCTGCGCCACGGCGAGATCCTCGGCATCGTGCCGCCCGGAGACCTGCACGTCGATCTGCGCGACGGTCCCGAAATTCAGGATCTGCGTGATGATGTCGGACGGCTGGAAGTAGAAGGTGTCGTCGGGGAAGGCCTGGTGCAGGACCTGGCGCAGCCGCTTCTCGTAGAAGGAGATCGGCTTGTGCTCACCCTTCAGATTGATGAGCATCTGCCCGTCATTGTAGGCGACGAACGACGCATCCATGAAGGCGAAATTGTAGTTCGAGGCCGGGAGGCCGATGTTATCCAGGATGAGCCCGAGCTCGTCCTTCGGAACCACCTGCCGGACGACGTCCTCGACCTGCGCGAAGGTCTTCTCGGCCTGCTCGATCCGCTCGCCCGGCCGGGTGCGGATGTGTAGGGTCATCTGGCTGGATTCGATCTGCGGGAAGTAGTCCTGCCCCACGAAGGGGAAGATCGCGCCGGTCACCGCGAAGACGGCGAGCGCGCCGCACAGCGCGCGGGCCGGGTGGCCGAGCACGGCGGAGAGGAGGCCGACATAGCCCGCGTGGAAGCGCGCGAAGCCGCGCTCGAACGCGTTGCGGAAGGCGAGGGCGCCGCGCAGCGGATATCGGAGCAGCCAGGCGAGCGGCCGTGTCGGCGCGCGGAGGATCCGGGCGAGGATTGAGCGACGGCGGGGCGGCGACGCCCCATCGACCTCGGCGGCCGGGCCGTGATGCCGGGCGTATTCCGGGGCGACCAGGACGTCGATGAGGATCGCCACCAGAGTCCGCGACAGGAGGTAGGAGGTCAGCATCGCGAAGACCACCGCCTCGGCCTGCGGGACGAAGAGGTAGCGGGGCGCATCCGTGAGGAAGAAGACCGCCGAGAAGGCCGAGCAGATCGCCAGCGTGGAAATCAGGGCCGGCTTGGCGATGCCGGCCACACCCTCGACCACCGAGCGCCGGAAGGAGAAGCCCTCCTCGAACATCCGGTAGGTGTTCTCGATGGCGACCGTCGCGTCGTCCACGAGGATGCCGACGGCCAGGGCGAGGCCGCCCAAGGTCATCACGTTGATGGTCTGGCCCATGGCGACCAGGATCGACAGGGAGGTCAGGATGCAGAGCGGGATGGAGACCAGCACCACGATGGTCGAGCGCCAGGAGCCCAGGAACAGCAGGATGGCGAGCCCGGTGAGTCCCGCCGCGATCACCGCCTCGCGCACCACGTCGGAGATGGCGTCGGAGACGAAGACCGACTGATCGAACAGCGGCGTGATGGTCATGCCCTTCGGCGCGGCCGCGCGGATGTCCGGCAGGGCGGCCTTGACGGCGTTCACGACGTCCAGGGTCGAGGCCGCGCCGTTCTTGAGGACCTGCAGCAGGACGGAGTGGTGGCCGTCGGCGCGGACGATGTTGATCTGCGGGGGCGAGCCGTCCCGAACATAGGCGACGTCGCGCAGCAGGACCGGCTGATTGTTCTCGACCTTGATCGGAATGCGGTTGAGCTGATCGACCAGCTGCGGGCTCGAGTTCAGCCGCACCGTGTATTGCTGCGTCCCGATCTTCGCGAGGCCCGAGGGCACGACGAGGTTCTGCTTGAGGACCGCGTTCAGGACATCGAGCGGCGTCATGCCGACCGCGCGCAGCTTGGCGGGGTCGAGATCGACCATGACCTGACGCGGCGCCCCGCCGTAGGGGGAGGGCAGGGTAGAGCCCGGCACCTCGGCGAGCCGCCGGCGGGTCCGGTACTGCGCGTAGTCGAAGACCCTGGTGAGCGGCAGCTTCGAGGACGACAGCGCCATCTGGATGACGGGCACCGACGAGGCGGAGAAGCGCATGATGACGGGGGGCTGCACGCCCGGCGGCATGCGCGAGCGGATCGCGTTCATCGCCGAGTCGACCTGGGTCATCGCCAGATCGATGCTGACCGCGGAATCGAAGTAGATCCGCTCGGTCACCGTGCCCTGGATCGACGTCGACTCGATCCGGCGGATGTTGTTCACGTTACTCGACAGCGAAAACTCGCTGTAGTTCGTGATACGCTGGACCATGTCGGTCGCGTCGAGACCGTTATAGGTCCACACCACCACCACCACCGGGATATCGACGGCGGGCAGCACGTCCTTCGGCGCGACGGTGATCGAGCCGAGCCCCGCGAGGAACATGAGGACGGCAAGAACATAGAAGCTCTTGCGAAATTTCAGAGCGAACCGGACGAGTTCCATGTGATCAGTCGGGTGTCCCGCCGTGGCCCGGCTCCCATTCCCGCGGTGTGTCCGCGTGCAATGGGCGCCGATCAAGCCTCGCGTGCGAAGAGAAGGCAGGGCGAATGCCCGGCACGCCGAAGTTATAGTCCTGGCAAAGACACTCTTCGAATGAATTCGGCCTGACAAAATAAAGCGCGTTTAAGAAACTTAAAGCGGCAGCGGATCTCTAAAGTGCGTCGCGAATCCGATGCTTGCACTGTCTCCGTCCCAGGCCGCGGCCGGACGGGCGCGCATCGAATTTTAAAGAAAATTTCTCAAATCAATTCCGTTTTCACTGCTGAAAAGCCTATTTGATTGCAGTGCGCGCTCGGCTTGCGACATCTTCCGGATGTCGAGATGGGCTGACCCGCCAACGTCGCTGAAGGCAGCGCGTCGCGGCCACGCGGTGATCCCGTCGGGCGGCTGTTCCGAAGCGCGCACGCGTTGTGGCGGGCCTGCTCGCAGAGACCGGCCGCTGACGCCCGCGGCGGTCTCGTCGAACACATCCAGGACATCCGGAGCGCGGCGTCCGCGCTGCCGATCTCGTGCGCGCGAGGAGGCGCGGGCCTATGACCAGACGATGTCTGCTGATCCTGGTCTCGGTGCTCTCACTGGCGCTGCAGACCGGCGTGGCGCTGGCCGAGAGCGAAATGCCGGCAGGGGGCGCCTTCATGAGCAGTTACACGTCGGATCCCTACTTCGACCCGCGGTCACGGTACTCGCAGGCACACGCCACCGGAGACATCCGCGGACAGCCGATGCTCGTCGAACCGGGCGACGCCCGGCCGCCTTGCGAGCTCTTCGACACGGCCTGCGCGGCCGCCTTCGAGCGCTCACGCCCCCACGCATATCGCTAGGGCCGGCGCCGTAACCGCACCACCCTGCAGCCCGACACCGGTCCGACATCCCGGCACCGGCGGCTCGCGCCGGGGGGGCCGCAGTCGACGATACCTGTGAATTCTTGAACCAAGTTATATCGCAAGGCGTTTGCGCGCTCTATCCCGTTGGAAATTGCACGTTGACGGCGTGCGGGATGAGCAATGATTGAACAGGGCCCACGGATAGCGCGCGAATTCCATGTCGGCGTCGGCGGCGACCGGTGGGCCCTGATGCGCGACCTCCAGACCGGGCAGCCCTACGTCTCTCACTGCCCGGGCGATGACGCACCGGAAGTCCAATTGGATCTCGGTTCGTTCCTCGTGCTGTTCACCGGGGAGGAGCGGGAGAAGCTGCTCCGCCTGATCGGGTCGCTCCTGCCGGACGAGGACGCGCGTGCGGGCGCTGACGGCCGGCCCGGCACGTCGCGGCCGCTGACCTTCGTCTCCCGGTGGCTTCCCAACCGGTAGGTCGAAACGTCGGTATTAGCCACTTCGACGCGAACTTTAGGCGCAATTGAGTTCAGTTCGTAAACCGCTCCTTGATCGGTTGCCCCTTATGCTCCGGCGCTCTAGCGCGGAGTACTTATGGACAACCAGCGCAACGCCCGACGCGTCTCCGTCAACCTGAGCGGATGCATCTCGGTGGCCGGCCATCCCGCCATCCCCTGCGTGGTGCACGACATGTCGCGGTGGGGTGTTCGCCTCCGGCTCGTCGGGACCGAGCGGGTGCCTCCCGCGTTCACGCTGACGATCGACGCCACCGACACGGTGATCGGCTGCGAGACGGTCTGGAAGAACGCCGATGAGATCGGGGCCCTGACCGACCTGATGGAGTGACCGGCGGCCGGGTCTGGCCCTCGCTCCGGATCGGCCCCGGATCGCTCGGCGATCCGGCACGATCGAGGAGCCGCGGCCGCGCGGTCTCGGATCCCGAGCCGGCGTCCAGCGCGCCTCAACCGCGGGCGAGGGCCGCCTCGAATTCCTCGGCCGGGAGGTGCGCGCCGCCGGTCGTCCAGATCACGTGGGTGGCCGCGGCGCCGACCTCTGCGGGCAGCGTGGTGGCGAAGCGCCCGGCCGCCGCGAAGCCCGCCGCCGCCGAGGGCTCCAGGCGCAGCCCCGCCTCGGTCCACATCACCCTGAGCCAGCGGTACAGCGCGTCGTCGGGCACCGTGACCACGGCCGCGACCAGCTTCTCGAGCGTCCGGGCCACGAGCATCGACGCGGAGGCGCAGGCCAACCCGTCCGCCGCGGTGCGGTTGTCGAGGCCGACATCGTAGACGCTGACCGGGCGGTCGAGACCGGCCGCGAGCTGGACCAGCATGCACGGGGACGCGACCGGCTCGACGAAGACCGGGTGCACGGCGTCACCGAACAAGAGCTTCAAGCCGAAGGCGACGCCGCCCGGCGCGCCGCCCACGCCGCAGGGCAGGTAGACGAACAGGGGTTGCGCCGGCCCCACCGCGATCCCGGCCTCCGCGAGCTGGCGCTGAAGGTCGAGGGCCGCGGCCGCGTAGCCGAGGAACAGGTCGACGGAATCCTCGTCGTCGACGAAATGGGCGTCCGCGCGGCCGGCGAACGCGCCGCGGGCCGCCGCGACCGCCGCTCCGTAATCGCCGCGATGCTCGACGACGCGGGCGCCGAGTTCGCGCAGGCGCTGCTTCTTCCACGCCTTGGCGTCGTGGGACATGTGGACCTCGACCGCGAATCCGAGCGAGCGCCCCATCAGGCCGACGCTGAAGCCGAGATTGCCGGTGCTGCCGACCGCGATCACATGGCGGGCGAACAGGGCGCGGAATTCCGGGTCGGCGAAGGCCGCGTAGGATCGCCCCTCGGTGAGCAGCCCGGCCCGCGCGGCCAGGTCCTCGGCATAGGCCAGGACCTCGTAGACGCCGCCGCGCGCCTTGATGCAGCCGGTCACCGGCAGCGCGTGGTCGGCCTTCACCAGCACGCGCCCGTCGGCGCCGTCCAGGACGTCCCGGGACAAGCGCTCTTCCAGCGGGACGAGCGGCGAGTCGATCCGGCCGGCGCCCTCTTCGGGGAAGAGGCGTGCCAGGAGCGGCGCGAACCGCTGCCAGCGCGCCACGGCCGCGTCCACGTCGGCACGGCCGGTCGCGAGTCCGGGCAGGACGGACGCGGTGGCGTCCAGCGCCGGGTTCATCCAGACCGTGGGGCTGGCGCGCCTGACCGCCTCCGGGATCCGGTCGCCCGGCGGTTGAGTCTGCATCCCGTCGACGGCTGCCATGGCGCTCCCGATCCTTCCCGGTTCATCCGCACCGACCCTGCGCGAGAGACGCCCACGCCGCCAATTATATTCTCTGGCGCGGTCTATTAGGCCAGCTTATGATCTTGCATGCCCCTGAGGCTCGACGCGCGCCTAGCCGGCGACCTGTTCTTCTTCCGCGCCCTGGTCGAGGCGGGCGGCTTCGCCCGCGCGGGCGATCGCCTCGCCGTCACGCAGAGCGCCGTCACGCAGCGGATCCAGCGGCTGGAGCGGCGCCTCGGCTACCCGCTGCTCGAACGGGGCGCCCGCGAGATCCGGCTGACCGCCGCGGGTCACGACCTGTTCGCCGCGGCGCGGAGCGGCTTCGACGGGATGGGCGAGGCCCTGCTCCGGGCGGAACGGCGCGAGGGCCGGGAGACGCTGCGGATCAGCTGCATCCCCTCCCTGGCCTCGGAGTGGCTCGCCCCCCGCCTGAGGGCCTTCAGCGACACGCATCCCGATATCGACGTCGCCGTCTTCGGGGAGACCCACGACCTGGATCCCGGACGCATGGCGCAGTCCGGTATCGACGTCGCGATCCGCTACGGCCCGGCGCCGCCTCCCGGTGCGACGGTCGTCTTCGACCATCCCGAGCCGGTCTACCCGGTCTGCGCCCCGGCCTACCGGGATGCGGCCGCGGAGCCCGGCGGGGCCGTCGTCCTGCTCCACGACGCGACGCCGTGGGAGGCGGCCACGAGCGTCTCGGAGGAGTGGGATCGCTGGATACGCGTCCACGGGGCGCCCTGGGGCGGCCGCATCCAGAATCTCTACTTCAACCTCGCGCAACTGGCGCTGCGCGCCTCGCTCGGCGGCTCGGGCATCGCCCTGGGGCGATCGCTGATCGTCGCGCCCTACCGCGCCGACGGGCGACTCGTGCCCGCCTGCGACGCGGCTGTCATGAGCGGGCTCCGGTACTTCGCTCTCGTGCGTGCCCTGCCACCCGCGGGGCCGGCGGCGGCCTTCGTGGACTGGCTCGGCCGGACGATGGCGGGTCCGCCGGGCTCGCCCGAGGCGCCGCGTCGGGACGGTACGGCGGATCGCGGATAGGGCACCGTCCCGCGCGCGCCGCGCTCGGCGCCGCTCGGCTCGAACGCTCGACCTACCGGCGGGCGGGTCGATCCGTCGACAGCGCGGCTGCCAGATGGGCGAGGAAGGCGTTCACCTTGGGACTGACCAAGCGCCGGGACGTGTGGAGCGCCCAAAGCTCCGTCGGCGGCCCCTCCAGCCATCCCCAGCAGGCGAGGCGTCCGGCCGCCACGTCGCCCCCGACCAGCGAGCGCGGGAGCAGCGCCGCGCCGGCGCCCGCCACCACGGCGTCGCGCAGCATCGGCAGCGAGGACAGGCGCAGGACCGGCACGGGCGCGTAGAACCGGCGCGTCCGGCCGTCATGGACCTGCCACGTCTCGTCCTGACGCGGCGTCCAGCGCACAGCCGCCGGCACGGTCGCCGCGTCGGTCCCGGCCGACGGTTCGGGACGCGGGACCTCGGGCGGCGCCACCAGCCAGAGCTCGTCCCGCAGGACGCAGCGCCCGACGAGGCGCTCATCCGGCTTCGGATTGACCCGGATGATCACGTCGAAACCCTCCTCGATCGGGTCGACGAACCGGTCCTCGGCGCAGATCTCCAACTCGACCTCGGGATGGGCGCGGGCGAAGTCCGCGGCGACGCGGCCGAGTTGCGTGTCGGACAGGAGCAGCGGCGCGCTCACCCGGAGCCGCCCGCGGGGCCGGTCGAGGCCGCCGCCGACGACGGCGCCGGCCTCCGCGATCTCGCTGAGTAGCGGCCCCGTCCGGGCATGGAGGAGCGCCCCCGCCTCGGTCAGGCGCAGGCTGCGCTCGCCCCGCTCGATCAGCCGCGTCCCGAGGCTCGCCTCGAGCTCGGCGACGCGCCGTGACAGCGTCGCCTTCGGCCGCCCGCTCGCCCGGGCGGCGCGGCCGAAGCCGCCGTGGCCGGCGACGAGATTGAAGTCGGCGAGCGCCGCGAGGTCCATGTGCTGTTTCAGATCCGGGACACCCAGTCCCGATCTTGCCGACTATGGCTCAGAAAAGGAACGGCGCATCTTCGGGTCATCGGCGGCCCGCTCGGGGCCGCCCCGCATCCAGGAGATCCGCCATGACCATCCTCGTCACCGGTTCCACGGGCCGCATCGGCTCCGCCGTCATCGATCATCTCGTCGCCGAGGGGGCCGCCGTGCGCGCTCTGACCCGCTCGCCCGAGAAGGCGCGATTCCCATCCGGCGTCGAGGCCGTCCGCGGCGATCCCGCCGACATCGACGCGATGCGCGCGGCGCTGGTCGGGGTCGACACCCTGTTCCTGCTGGTCGCCAACGCACCGGACGAGCTGACCCAGGCGATCACGACGCTCAGCCTCGCCCGGGACGCCGGCGTGCGCGGCATCGTCTACCTCTCGGTCTTCAAGAGCGAGGCCTTCGTCGATGCCCCGCACTTCACCGGCAAGCAGGCCGTCGAGCGGATGATCGCGGCCCTCGACCTGCCCGCCACGGTGCTGCGGCCCTCCTACTTCATGCAGAACGACCTCGCCCAGAAGGAGCCGCTCCTCGGGGCCGGCCTGTATGCCGTGCCCCTCGGGCAGGCCGGCGTCTCGATGGTCGACGTGCGCGATATCGCCGAGGCGGCGGCCAACGCGCTGCTGCGCCGCGAGCGCGCGGCCGACCGTCTTCCGGCCGAGACCTACGACGTCGTCGGCCCGGACGCCCTGACGGGCGACGCCCTGGCGGAGATCTGGTCTGAGGCCCTCGGGCGCGCGGTCCGGTACGGAGGCGACGATCTCGACGCGCTGGAGCAGCGGCTCCGGGGCTTCGCTCCCGCCTGGCTCGCCTATGACCTGCGGGTGATGATGCGCCGCTACCAGGAGGACGGCGCCGTCGCGACCGAGGCCGAGGTTGCGGGCTTCGCGAGGCTTCTCGGCCGCAGGCCGCGCAGCTACCGCGACTTCGCGGCCGAGGTCGCCCGCGACTGGCGGGGCGCCTGAGCGGCGAGGCCCCGCGGGTACGGTCTCGCAGGCACTGTCACGCGGGCACGCTCTCACGGGCGGGGAGGCGACGGCGCCTCCCGCCACCGCAGCGCGTCGATCAGGCTGCGCAGGGCGGGCGTGACCTGCCGGTCGGGGTAGTAGAGGTGGCAGCCGGGAAACGACGGACACCACGCGTCCAGCACCTGGACGAGACGGCCCGCGGCCAGGTCGTCCGCCGCCTCGTCCTCCAGCATGTAGCCGAGACCGGCGCCGGCCCGGATCGCGGCGGCCGCGAGCCGACCGTCGTTCACGACGAGCTGGCCGGCCGCGCGCACCCGGATCTCGCGGCCGTCGCGGGCGAACTCCCACGGCAGCAACCCGCCGCCGCCGACGAGCCGGTAGTTCACGCAGCGATGCGCTTCCAGGTCGGCCGGGCTCTCCGGGCGCGGGTGGCGGGCGAAGTAGTCCGGGGTCGCGACGACCACCGTGCGCAGGTCGGGTCCCACCCGGACCGCCACCATGTCGCGCTCGACCGTCTCGCCGAAGCGGATCCCGGCGTCGAAGCCGGCCGCGACGATGTCGGTCAGGGGGTCGTCCACGATCACCTCCACCGAGACGGCCGGGTGATCGATCAGGAAGGCGGGCAGCCGGGGTTCGAGGATCGCCCGCGCGGCGTACGCGAAGGTCGTCAGCCGCAGCCGCCCCGATGGCGCACCGCGCCACTCGGCCAGCGCGTCGAGCCCGCGCGCGACGTCCTCGAGCGCGGGGCCGACCGACCGCAGCAGTCGCTCGCCGGCCGGCGTGAGCGCGACGCTGCGGGTGGTGCGGGCCAGCAGGCGCACGCCGTGACGCGCCTCCAGAGCCCGCATCGTGTGGCTGAGCGCGGAGGGCGACAGCCCCATCTCGGCGGCCGCCCGCGTGAAGCTGCGATGGCGCGCAACCGCCGCGAAGGCCGCCAGATCGTCGAGGGTGCCGCGCCGCATTCCTGAACCCTGCTCACAGGCGCATGCGGAATACCATGGCTAATCCCGATCCGGACGCCGGACTACGTCCAGGCCCTCAACAGTGAGGTGCGGCGATGGATCTGAGGCACTATCGAACCCTGGGACGCTCGGGTCTGGCCGTGAGCCCGCTGGCGCTCGGGACCATGACCTTCGGCGCCGCCCGCTGGGGCAGCGACGCGACGGTCTCGGCGGCCATCTTCGACCGCTACGTCGAGGCGGGCGGCAACTTCCTCGATACGGCCGACGTCTACGCGGGCGGCGCGAGCGAGACGATGCTCGGCGACCTGATCGCGGCGCGCGGTCTGCGCGACCGCCTGGTCGTCGCGACGAAGTCCGGCTTCCCGCGCGCCCAGGGCACGCCGCTCGCCGGAGGCAACAGCGCGCGGAACATCCGCTCTGGTCTCGAGAGCTCCCTGCGCCGTCTCAGGACCGGCTGGATCGACCTGTACTGGACCCATGTCTGGGACCGGACCACGCCGCCGGAGGAGGTCCTCCGGGCGCTGACCGACGCCGTCGCGCGCGGCGACATCCTGTACTACGGATTCTCGAACGCGCCCGCCTGGTACGCGGCGCAGATCGCCACCTTGGCCCGCGCCCACGGCCTCCCGGAACCCATCGGCCTGCAATACGCCTACTCGCTGCTCGACCGGGGCGTGGAACTCGACGTGCTGCCCGCGGGCCGGGCCCTCGGGCTCGGGCTGGTGCCCTGGAGCCCGCTGGCGGCGGGCCTGCTGACCGGCAAGTACGGCCGCGAGAAGCTCGCTCAGGCCGGGCCGGCAGGCTCGCTCCCGGACCGGGCCGGCGACGCGGCCGAGGGCGGCAGCGACGGCCGGCTCAACGGCGACAATCCCTTCGGCGGCATGCTGTTCACCGAGGCGAACTTCGCGGTCGTGGACGTACTGCGGGCGGTCGCCGCGGACGTCGGTCGCCCGATGGCGCAGGTGGCGCTAGCCTGGGTCGCGCGGCGCCCCGGCGTCGCCTCGGTCCTGGTCGGGGCCAGCCGCCCGGAGCAGCTGGCGCAGAACATCGCCGCCCTCGAGGTCGTCCTGACGCCCGAGCAGCAGGCCTGCCTGGACGAGGCCGCGGCTCCGCCGCAGCTCAATCCCTACTTCATCTTCGAGCTGCCGACGTCGCGCATCTTCGGCGGTCAACGGGTCGAGGCGTGGTAGGTCCGCGTCCGGGATCGGCTCGTGGGATCGAGACCGGGCTCGCCGGTGATCCCCGTCACTCCGAACGCGCCACCTGGGTGCGGAACAGCGTCGCGAGGGTCCGCAACGTCCTGTTGTGCGGCTCGGCCAGGGACACCGTGTAGGCGCCCGGATCGATGTTGGGGACGGAGGCAGTGATGCGCACCGTCCGCTCGTCGATCTTGAGGACGGGCGCCCGCCACGTCTGACCGTTGGTGCCGCGGAACACCGCCAGCGTGTCCTTGCCGAGCCGGGGCGCGGTCCCGGAGAACGCGACTTCCGCGGCCCAGAGCTGCCCCGGCGACACGCGGAGCGCGTCGCCGGCATCCGGCAGGCTGTGGTGCAGATCCGGGACGTGCGGCGGGCCGCTGACGAGGTGACGCGGCTCCGGAACGAAGCGCACCGGCGGCTCGGTGTCGGGGGCGATGAAGATCGAGGCGACGTCTTCGAGGATGCGCAGGCTACCGTCGGCGATCTGGACGATCGCGAGCGCGTAGCGTCCGAAGGACATCCCCGCGACGTCGATCTGGCCGGTGAAGCCGGACGTCGCGGCCGCGGGTTCTCCGTACCACTTGGCCACGTCCGGACGGAGATCGCTCTGCAGGGCGACCCACGATGTCCCGGTGCGACCCGTCAGCCGCAGGTAGATCGCTCTCGGCGCCGGCCCCGAGACGTGCAGCCAGCCGCGCAGGAACATGGAGGCCCGCGCGACCACCGACGAGAGATCCAGGCTCCGGTTCAGGCGCTCGTCCGTCCGCAGCACGTCGAGGCTCCAGCCGCACTCGCTGCGCCGGACCGGCCTCAGCGTCAGACGCCGGAACGCGTCGGGCAGCTCCGGAACCGGGCGGGCGCGCGCCGCCGCCATCGCGGTGGGCGAGGCTTCCGGCGCGCGGGCCGCCTCGTCCCACGCGATCGCCGCGCTGGTCCAGGAGGCGGCGTTCGTCCGGTATCCCAGGGTCTCGAGCCGCAGGTCGAAACCGTGCCGCAGGTGGCTGGGGACCCGTCCGTGGCGGAGGGGCCGCGCCCCGATCAAGCGCTCGTAGAGGGCGCGGACCGACCCGAGGTGGCCCTCGGTGTCGGGGAAGGATTTCCGGCCGATGGAGGCCTGCATCCCGGCGAGGCGGGCGCGATCGTAGTGCAGCGCGATGAGGCGCGCGCGGACGGCGCCGGCATCGTCCGGCGGGACCTTGAACCCGTCGACCCCGTCCTCGACGCGCTCGGCCAGGGCCCCGATATCGGCGACGATCGGGACAAGGCCCGACTGCCACGCCTCCGTCAGCGCGATGACGAACGTCTCGGGCCAGGTCGAGAGGTGCAGCGAGACATCGCAGCCGGCCAGCAGGCCGCCGATCGCGTGCTGCTCGTAGGCGCCCGTGACGGTGACCTGATCCGGTCCGAAGCCCGCGACCGCCTCGCGGTACGGGTCGTCGATGCGGCCGATCACCTTGAAATGGATGGGATAGGCCTCGCAGCTCCGGATCAGGTTGATCGCCTGCTGGCCGCCCTTGTGGGCCGTGAGGTTGCCCAGGATCGCCACGGTCAGCCGATCGGCGTCGCGCCTGCGCTTCGACACCGACCGCGCCCCGGTCGGCGCGGTGTTCGGCGCCACCATCGGGATCTCGACGATCCGGTCGGCGGGGATGCCGGGGAAGTAGCGCCGGAGGTATCCCGCCGTCGCGGGCGTGCTCGTGACGAAGGCGTCGATCGCGTCGGTCACCAGGGTCATCATGCCGTCGCGGCGCGCCTTGGAGCCGGGCGGATACTGGCTTCCCGAGACCAGGCAGGCGTCGCACTGGTCCGCCCCGCGATTGACGACGTCGCAGAACCGGCCGGTGTGATCGAGCAGCAACCAGCGCTCGCAGATCAGGAAATGGTCGTGCAGGTGGTAGACGGTGGGTATGCCGCAGGCCCGCGCGATCAGCGGCAGCGACAGCGGGACGTGCATCAGGTGATGAATGTGGACGAGGTCGACCTGATGCTCGAACAGCAGCCTCTGGAAGATCCCCTCCACGAACGGGTCCGTCGAGAGCGGCGGCGCGACGGGACCGCAGGCGAAGCTCTCCGCGATCCCGGGGCCCTCGAGCCGGAGCGACCAGCGCCCGTCGCCGAAGACCGGGAAGAGGAACAGGACGCGGTACGGCTCGCCGAGCTCGGTCAGCAGTTCCTGATAGACCTCGACCCCGCCACCGGGACGATGCCCCATCCGGTTGTGGGTGAGCATCAGGACCGTGCGGGGCGCTGAAGGAACGAGGTCCGGCCGGCGCGTCCGCGTCCGGCGCCGGTCGATCACCGCGTCCAGGATCGTCGCCACGCGATGGTCGTAGAGGTGTTCGGCGCGGGTCCGCGCTTGCGCGGCGCGCGCGCGCGCGATGCGGGCCTCCGGGTCGGTCAGGGCCGTCAGGATCGCCTCGACCGCACCGGCCTCGTCGTCGCAGAGGGCGATCTCGGCGTCCGGCGTGTAGTAGGCGGCCGTCTCCGGCTCGGGCGACACGACGACCTGGTAGCCGCCCGCGAGCGCGGTCTCGAACAGCCGCGGCGGCGGCGTCGAACCGGTCGCCTGATCGGCGCGCGCCGCCGAGAAGATCCGGGGCAGGGTGAGCACGACGCGACTGCGGTTCGCCAGGAGGGCGAAGTCTCGGTTCCCGCAGCGCCAGTCCGTGACGAGCGCCTCGTCCTCCAGCTCCGGCGGACCGATATGCGCGTTCCACGGCAGCGCCAGCTTGAACTTCACGTCCCGCGGCAGCTTGGCCGAGAGCGCGTTCAGGGTCGCGACCCTGTTCGGCCACGCCGTCCCGATGAAGAGGAGATCGTAGCGGTAGCGCGCGTCGTCCTCGAGCACCGGGAGATCGTGGAAGAGCGACGAGGCGCCGAGGGCGAGGTGGTGCGCCCGGCCCCCGTAGGCCGGGACCGTGGCGAGGTCGTTCGTGAAGACCAGATCGAAGGCCCCCGACCCGCGCACGTTCGCCTCGCGCTCGTACGGATCCTCCGTGGTCCAGAGCACGCTGGTCCGGGCGAGCCCCGCGAGCCGACCGACCAGGGGGGCGTGCGCCCGCGCGCCGCCGAAAGCGATCAGCGTGTCGAGACCCTGCTCGACGAAGGTGGCCAGGGCATCGCCGTGCCCGCCGACATGGACCCGGCCGACCGCGGGATGCCGGCGCAGCGCGTCCGCGATGGCGAGCACGAGGTAGCGGTTGTGGGTCTGCGGCTCGGTGTCGAGCAGCAGGATCGACAGGTCGGACATGCGCGGTCTCGTCCGTCTCAGCGGCGGCGTGATCAGGCCGGGACCGTCAGGCGGCTCAGATCGAGCAGGCGCGCCGCGCGATGCCGGTAGGTGTGCTCGCGGAGCGCCCGCGCCTGCGCCCGGCGCGCGATCGCCTCGATCGCGGCGGGCTCGTCGAGCGACCGCTCGATGGCGCGCGCGATATCGGCCGCGCCGTCCACCAGCAGGATCTCCGTGTCCGGCTCGAAATGCGCGCAGATTTCCAGGCCGGTGACGAAGAACAGCTGCGCCGAGCCCGACAGGGCGACCTCGAAGGTGCGCGGTCCGGGCGTCGCCTGCGGGAGCGACAGCCGGCGATTGGCCACGTCGAGGTCGCGGCCGATGTTGAGCGTCAGCCGCGCCGCCGCGGCGTAGTCGGCCATCTGCGCCGGCGTGAGGCGGCGGTTCACCGCGCATCGGAGCGTGTCCGGCCACTCGGCGCCCAGGATCTCCACGACGTGCCGGCACAGGAGATCGTCGATCCGGCGCATCAGGGCGACGCGGTTCGGGTAGGCGACGCCGCAGAAGAACAGGACTGTCTCCCGCTCCGCCACCGGGGCGATCGGCCGGAAATGCCGGTCGGGCGCCGCGGCCAGCGGCAGGTGGTGGACGTCGGGGTGCCGGTAGTGCTGCGCCGCCCAGGAATCGTTGCTCACGACGATGTCGGCGTAGAGTTCCGCCTTGAAGGCATAGTCGAACTCGTACGGGTCGTCCGTCAGCCAGAAGATCAGGACGGCACCCACGGCGTCCGCGGCCCGCCGAAGCGCGCGCAGATCCGCCAGGTCAGGCACGAGACTTCCGACCGCGATCACGACGTCCGGCCGGGTCGCCCGGACCGCCGCGACCGCCAGTTCCAGAGGGGTGTGTCTGACGCGCTCGGCGCCGATGAGTTCGGCGAAGCCCTCGGCGAGATCGCTCCGGATCCCGGGGTTCCTGTTGAGCGCATCGGGGAAGGTGCTCGTGACCAGGACGTGCGGCCCGGCCAACGAGATCGCGCTGACGAAATTCATCCCTCGTGACCTCGGCGAGACGGGCCAGTTTTAATTGCAGGTTAATGCCAATTGTAAGTAGACACGCAACTGTCGCATGTCCATTTCGTCGATTAATTTCCCCCAACCACTTGGCGATCGGGTAATTTCGGGCAATTCAATGTTGGCAATCAGGAAGTATGGCACGGGATGAAGTGGCAATAGGCGCGCCGCACCCGCCGTGCGAGCCCTGCGCCGAGGTGTTGCGCCCCTTCCTGCCGTGGTTGGCCGGCACGATCCTGCTCTTGGGCCCGAAGCCCGACGCGGGGAGCCGGGCGCGCTGGGCTCCCGACACCACCCTCGTCGCCGCGGCGGACGGCGCCGACCTGCCGGCTTCCACGCTCTTCGACGGCGTCGTGCTGACGGGGCTTCTGTCCCGTCGCGACGACGGGGGCGAGGACGCGCTCGACGCGACGATCGCCTGGGCCCAGGAACGGCTGCGGCCCGGCGGGCGGCTTATCCTCGTCATCGACAACGCCCTCTCGCTCCACGGACTCGCTGCGGGCTCCGAGACGGTGGGGCAGCGCGGCTTCCCGAGCCTCGAGGGACGCCTGAGGTCGGACGGCCTCCGGCTGCCCACGCGGGCAGGCCTGAAACGGTCGCTGCAGGCCCGCGGCCTGGCCTATCAGGACTGGTGGTTCCCGTTCCCGGGGCGGGAGGAGCCCGTGAGCTTCATCGCCGAGCGGGGCCTCGCACGGCCGGGCGGGTTCGATCCGGGAACGCTCGCCACCGGCGCGGCCGGGCCGGATCCGGCAGCCCGCGCGGGCGCGCTGTTCTCGCCGCGGCGCGCCTGGGCGACGGTGGCGGAGCAGGGGCTCATCGGCGATCTGGCGCCCGCCTTCGTGATCGCGGCATCGGCGGAGCCGCTGCCGCCGGACGACCGGCTGGCGATCCACGCGGGTTTGCGCCGCCGCGCGGAATTCGAGCGGCTGGTGACCTTCGCGGAGGCCGGGTCGCAGATCGCGGTGCGCCGCGCGCGCGCGTATCCCGACCTTCCCGCCGCGGTTCGAGGCGTCACGAACCTGTTGCCGTCGGAAACCTACGTGCCGGGCTCCCTCTGGTCTGAAGTCCTCGAGGCGCGGTTGGCGCGGGAAGGCTGGTGCCCGGACGCGGTCGCCGCCTGGGCCGGGACGTGGCTTCAGGCCGTCTCGCGCCGCTTCGCGGCGGGAGCGCCGCTCAAGACCGAGACGGTCCTCCCGGGACGGGCCCTCGACGCCATCCCGAAGAATCTCGTCTCGGGCGCCGAGGCCAGGTTCATAGACCTGGAATGGGAGCTCGGGGGCCCTCTGGACGCTGGCCACCTCGCCGTGCGGGGCCTCGTCAACGCGCTGACCGATGCGCGAGACTGGCGTCCCGGCGAGCCGTTCACGCTGACCCTTCTGGACGCCCTGCGCGCCCTGCTGCCGCGGCTCGGGCTGGCTCTGGACGATGCGCAGCTCGCCGACCGGCTGGCCCGGGAGAGCCGTTTCCAGACGATCGTCAGCGACCGGGTGACGGAGCGCGGCCTGGACTGGGCGGCGGCGACGCGCCTGCCGGTCGGCCTGGAGACCCGGATCGACGCGGATCCGCGCGCGGCGCTCGCGGAGGCCTCCGCGGAGATCGCGCGGCTGCTCGAGGAGAACGCGGCCCTGCGCGCCGCGCGCGCCGTCGACGCCGCCGCGCACGAGGCCGCCGCGCGCGAGAGCGTCCGCCGCACCGACCGCGTGATCGCCTACGCGGCCGAGATGCACCGCGCGCGCGACCACCTCCAGGACACCCTCGACGGCCGCCGCGCTTCGGTCGGCGACGGAAGCCGCCTGTCCCTTCGCCTCCTGCGTCTCATCAGAGGAACCCCGTGATGCGGCTGCTCGTCGCCTGTGACCACCTGGCGCTGACGGGCGGCCTGCTCCGGTTCGAGCGGGTCGGACGGGTGCTCGCGCGTCGCGGTCACGCGTTCGCGTACCTGACCCTGGGCACCGGCGAGGACGGGTTCGAGACGCGGCTGCCCGTCCTGCACCGCGAGGAAGCCGCGCGCGAGAGCTGGGACGCCGTCATGGTGCCCGGCGGCGGATTCCCGGATGCCACGATCGAGGGATTCGCGGACCTCCGGGCCCCGAACTTCGGCGCCCGGATCCAGCACTTCCTCAACGCGCCGGCGCGGCGCGACGCCTACGCGCGCGTCACGCGGACCTTCGCGCCCGACCTCGTCGTGGCGAACAACGACCACTGGGACGACGCCGCCCTCCACGCCCTCGGCCTGCCGTGGCGGCGCCTCGTCGGTGCGGTCGATACCGGGCTGTTCGCGCCGCCCGTCTCGCCGCCCGCGCGCGGCGCGCGGCGTCGGCTCGGCGGCATCGCCAACAAGCGCCCCGCCGCGCAGCTCGCGGCGCTCGACAGGCTCGGCGACGCGTGGGCCCTGCACTGGTTCGGACGGCCGGACTGGGGGCTGGTGGGCGCGCACGCCGATCTGGTGGCTTCGGGCCGCCTCGTCGTGCACGGGCCGCTGCCCGAGTCCGACCTGCCCGCGTGGTATCACGGGCTCGACGCGTTCTGCAGCGCGGAGGCGCATGCCGGCTGGTGCAACCCGGCCGCGGAAGCGATGGCCTGCGGCACGCCGCTCGTCGCGACCGTGCACGGCACGCTGGCTTTCGCCGAGGACGGCGTCACTGCCCTGGTGGTGCCGGACGGTCCGGACGCGGCGCTGGGCGCGGCCATCGCGGAGGCCGTGGACAGGATCGCGACCGATCCGGCCGGCGCCGCGTCCCGGGCCGAGGCGGGACGGGCGCGGATCCGAGCGCTCGACTGGGACACCTACGCGGACGGGCTGCTCGCCGTCGTCGCGGAGGCGATCGCGCTGCGGGCGGGCCGGACCGCGGCGGCGCGCCCGTCCGACCCGCCGCGCGAGACCGCGCTGCGCCTGGCCGACCTCGCGAGCCGGGACGGGCCCCTGCCGGAGGATTTCGACGCCCTCGGCTATATCCGGCTGCATCCCGACCTCGCGGCGCTGTTCGAGCATGCGTGGCAGGGGCAGCTGCACTACCTCGAGCACGGCCGACGCGAGGGCCGCATCTACCCCTCGAACCTGACGCGGGCCCAGCAGAAGGCCGCCCAGGCCTCGCGGATCGCGCTCGCGGTCGACGGGCTCGACGGCTCCGGCAAGTCGAGTATCGCGCGTCACGTTGCCGAGGCGCTCGGCGCGACGGTGCTCAACCCGTTCAGCGGTCAGGTCGGCGCCGTCCTGGTCCACCTCGCCCGGACGGGGCAGCACGCGTTGGCCGACGACGTGGCGCACGCCGCCGTGGCGGCGGCGATCGCCAACGCCCCGCCGGGACCGGTCGTGTTCGACCGGCACTGGTTCACCGCCTCGCAGCTCCTCTCGCCGGCCTTCCGTCCGGGTTGGGAGCCGCGCCCGTTCACCGTCATGTGCTGGGCCGACCGTCCCACCACCATCGCCCGCATGGTCGCGCGCGGCGTCCCGAACCCGTCGGAGCACATGACCGAAGCCCGGATCGCCAGCTATCGGACGCTCGCGGCGGAGTTGCGGGTGCCGCTCCTCGACACGTCCCGCATCGCGCCGGAGGAGGGGGCGGCGCAGGTGCTGGCGATGCTGGGCGAGAGCGGCGACACGGCGCGGCGCGCGTGATCGCCGCCGCGCGGCGCGGCCTGTATGGTCGCGTCTCGGAATCGGGTGGCCACACCGGCCATCGGCGTCGCGGGAGGGCGGTGCGTTCGTGTTGAAACTCGCGCGCGGTGACCGGGCCCGGAACTTCCTGCTGCTCGGCATCAGCCTCCTCTTCGTCGCCGCCGGCCTCGGGATGATCGCCACCGGCGCGGATGGCGGCGTCACGGCCACGGTGTTCTTCGGCGTGTGCGCGGCCGTCGCCGTGTGGCAGCTGCGGCCGGACCTGCTCGAATCCGAGAGCCGGTCGGCGGGGTCCCTGGCGGCGCAGTTCCCCGGCCCCGTGATCCTGCGCGCCTCGGTGCGGAAACTCCTGTTCCTGGCCCTGATGGCCGCCGGCTTCGGCGGCGTGACGCTCTGGATGGTGCTGCACGAGGCGCCCTCCACGGCGATGCAGCTGCTGCTCTGGCCGGGCGTCGCGCTCTTCCTCGGAGGCGTCCCCTTCCTCGTCCTCACGGCGATCCGCGGCTCGGCGCTGCACCTCGACGAGACGGGTTTCACCGTCGTGCAGCTGGGCCGCGCGCGGCGCGTCCGGTGGCGCGACGTGAGCGTGTTCGAGCCGGTCTCCATGCCAGGTTCGGGACAACGCCTCGTCGCGTTCGACGACGCGAGCGCCGGCGCGACGCGCCTCGGGGCGATGAACCGGCACCTGATCGGGCGCAGCGCGGGTCTGCCGGACAGCTACGGGCTGGATCCCGACGCGCTCGCCAGCCTGCTCACGGCCTGGCGCAAGCGGGCCCTTCAGCGGGCGGACGATCGCGTCTGAGGCGCCGCGGCCGCCGCGGCGGCGCTTGGCCGGCGGCGCCCGGACGAGGGGCCGGGAGACCCTGGAGGCAGCCCGTCCCGGTCCCGTCGGCGCCCGTTCGGCCCCGGACGGAGGCGCGCACGCGCGCCTTGACCATCGTCGCGGTGGCGTGGCCTGATCGGCGTCATGGAACCACTGGCCGATCCGATCGCGCGCGCTCGCTCTCCCGGGACGGGTCAGCGTCCGGAGGGCGGGTTCTCGGCCCTGACCCCTGAATTGAGCGTCCGGGACCTCGATGTCAGCCTGCGCTTCTGGTGCGATCTGCTCGGCTTCGCGGTCGCCTACGATCGACCGGCCGCGCGCTTCGCTTATCTCACCCGGGGCGACGCGCAGATCATGCTGTGCCAGCACAATGGGCGCTGGAGCACCGGCCCGCTGGATCCGCCCTATGGCCGCGGAGTCAATTTCCAGATCATGGTCGATCGGCTGGATCCGATCCTGGCGGCGCTCGCGGACGCGGGGTGGCCGCTGTTCGAGGAGCCGCGCGACGCTTGGTACAGGACGGGTCCGATCGAGGGCGGCCAGCGGGAATGTCTCGTTCAGGATCCCGACGGCTACCTCGTGCGCCTCGCCGAGAATCTCGGGCAGCGGCAACCCGCGTAGCCTCAGCGCGTGACGATGCCGGGCTCCTGCCGACCGGGACGGGGCTGCACCACGAGGAGCCCCGCCGAGTAGATCAGCGAGACGAGGAGCGCGACCGTCAGCGCGAGCGCGGCACCGAACGGCTGGATCATCAGGTGGAGCGTCAGCAGGGTCAGGCCGAAGCCGAACACCCCGCGGATCGCGACGCTCGCCAGCCGCGCCATCGCCGCCCCGCCGATGCGGCGATGGAGAATGACGAACGCGCTCGTCATCGTGACCGGGAAGGCGGCGATAACCCCGGTCCTGGCGGGGCCCAGCGCCGTACTCAGCGCCAGGAGAGCGGCGACGAACAGCGCGACGGCACTCGCGCGGATCAGCAGGTCCAGCGGGCGCGGCCGCGCGACGACGGTGCTCCTGACGAGGGTCGCGCGCACGACGTGCCGGGTCGAGAGCGCGCCGGCCCCGTACACCAGGGCGTTGAGCAGGAACGCCGTCGTCGGCGTCCAGGTGAGAGCCGAGACCGGCAGGGCCGCCGCGAGCCACGCGAGGATCGCCGGCCCGAGGGTGGCGGTCATGTCCCGGCCGGCCGCCCGGTGGGCGTAGACGATCAGGAACAGACCCGTCGCGGCGTTCGCCGCGAAGCCGTTCAGGGCCGCCCCGGCCACGAAGGCGGCGTCGTGCTCCATGGCCATGAACACGTAGGCCGGCCCGGCGGAGACCGGCAGGCTAACGACGAGCGCGCCCCAGACCGGTCCCAGCCACTCGGCCAGGACGGAGGCGAGCACCACCACGGTCCCGGAGGTCAGCGCCCGGATCAGGGCCGTCAGCCAAATCGCCGCCAAGGTCGTTTCCCGCGCGTCGCGCCGCCGACCCGGGCCGGCATCGGAGCCGCGCCCTCGCTATCATGGGCGGCCTGTCCGGGCCAAAGCGGCCGGCCGGCGAATCCGCCCGTCTGAAACCGGTGTCGGCGACCCGCGAGGCCGGTGCGCCCCCGGAACCGGGGCGGGCGACCTCAGCCGACGGCGCGCGCGGCTTCCCGGACCTGGCGGGTGGCCGCGTCAACCTGCGCGTTCGCCTGCGCGATCGCCGCCATGCCGCCCGCGATGGTCCCGACCCCGCGGGAGGCCGTGTGCATGCTGCCGGAGATCTCCTGGGTCACCGCGGACTGCTCCTCGACGGCGGCCGCGATCGCCGCCGAGATCTCGTCGAGCGCCCGGATCGTGCCCTGGATCGAGCCGATCGCCGCCACGGCCTCGCGCGTGGTGGCCTGCGTCGTGGCGATCTGGTCGCGGATCTGATCCGTGGCCTTGGCGGTCTGCTCGGCGAGCGCTTTCACCTCCGACGCCACGACCGCGAAGCCCTTGCCGGCGAGGCCCGCCCGGGCCGCCTCGATCGTGGCGTTGAGCGCGAGCAGGTTGGTCTGCGCCGCGATGCCCTGGATCATGGTCACGACGTCGCCGATCTGCGCCGCCTGCCCGCTCAGGCCCTCGACGATGGTGCTGGTGTGCCGGGCCTGCGCGACCGCCTCGCCGGCCATCCGCGCCGCGTGGCTGACCTGCTGGCTGATCTCGCCCACCGAGGCCGACAGCTCCTCGGCGCCGGAGGCCACGCTCTGGATGTCGCCCGAGATCCGCCCGGCGAGCTCGACGGCCTCCGCGGTCCGGCGGCCGGCGCCCTCGACCGCCGTGCCGATCGCGTCGAGGTCGGCGCCGATCGCCCGCTGCGCCGCGGCGCGCCGGTGGCGCTCCTGGACCTGCGCGGTGATGTCGGCGGCGAACTTGACCACCTTCAGGACGCAGCCGCTGGCGTCGAGGATGGGGTTGTAGGTCGCCTGGATCCAGACGTCGCGGCCGTCCTTGGCGACGCGGCGGTACTCGCCGCCCGCGAACTCGCCCCGGCCGAGGCGCTCCCAGAACGCGCGGTAGCCGGCACTCGACCGCTCGGCCGGGTCCACGAACACGCCGTGGTGCTGGCCCCGGATCTCCTCCAGGCGATACCCCATCGTCTCGAGGAAGTTGCCGTTGGCCTCCAGGATCGTGCCGTCCGGCGCGAACGCGATCACCGCCTGCGAGCGGTGCAGCGCCGCGATTTGTCCGGCGTAGTCGAGCATCAGCAGCTTCTGCGCCGTGATGTCCGAGGCGAACTTGACGACCTTCACGACGCGCCCCGCGCGGTCGAGCACCGGGTTGTAGCTCGCCTGCACCCAGACGTGGCGGCCGCCCTGGGCGATCCGCTTGAACTCGGCCACCTGGCAGGTGCCCTGCCGCAGGGCGTCCCAGAAGGCGCGATACGCCGGGCTGTCCCGGTGCGCCGCCTCCACGAACAGGGCGTGGCGCTGTCCCCGGATGTCGGCCAGCGCGTAGCCCATCATCGTGAGGAATTTGGCGTTGGCCGTGATGATGGTGCCGTCCGGCTCGAACTCGATGACGGCCTGGGAGCGGTCGAGGGCGTCGAATTTCGCCGCCAGACCTTCACGAACGCGCAGGGCGCCGAACATGATCCCATCCCTTCTTGTCGTTGACCGCGATCCCGAGTGCCAACACACGGTTTTGCTTGGGATCGACCGCCGATTTATTGTCACGGCGGGGCTGTGTCGCATAAGGATTGCGCACAATCGTGAAGGATGATTTAAATCTGAACGGCACAGGTTTTCGAAGTTGCGAAGGCCCTGGAGAGTGAAGATTCACCGGGGCCGTGCACGCTTACGCAATCTTCGATTTCAATGACCGAGGTATATGCAATTTAGATTACGGGTCCCGTCGCGGAGAGACGGCGCCATCGTGCCCTAAGGTTGCGCGCGGGCTCCAAGTCTTACGTAGAATAGGATCCCGGATCTTCGCGGACGGATCGGCGCAGTAGCCGCGCGATGCGAATTGGACGCGGCGCTCCGGAAAAATTCGACCGCCCGCGGGCCTGCGGACGCGAACACACGCTCGGATCCGTCAGATGTAGGTCGAGGCCAGCGCCGGCGAGCCCTCCAGGGCGTGGGCCAGCCTCTCCAGCCCGTGGGCGATCTGCTGCCGGGTCGAGGGGCCGCCGAGGCAGAGGCGGACGGCCTCGGGCGGCGTCCCCGCGACGCAGAAGGGATCGCTGCCGACCACCCCGAGACCCGCCGCGCGGCCCTGGCTGGCGAAGGCCGAGCGCGTCCATCCCGCCGGCAGGGTGATCCAGACATGGAAGGCGTGCGGATCCGCGACGTAGGCCTCGGTGGGCAGCAGCGCGGCCGCGAGGCTCTGGCGCGCGGCCGACTCGGCGCGGACGAAATCGACGATGGCGTCCGCCGTCCCGTCCGTGATCCAGCGCGTCGTCAGCGCGGTCGAGATCGGCGACGCCATCACGGTCGCGGCGCGCAGGGCGTCGCCGAGGGGCAGGGCGGCCCGCGCGTTCGGGGCGACCAGGAAGGCGAGGCGAAGGCCGGCGCCCAGGCACTTCGCGACGCCCGCCACGTAGTAGGTGATCTCGGGCGCCAGTTCAGCGAAGCTCGGCGGCGGTGTCGGGCAGATGCGCGCGTAGGCGTCGTCCTCGATGATGGTGACCGCGTAGCGGCGGGCCGTCGCGATGACGGCTTCACGCCGGGCGCGGGACAGGGTCGCGGTGGTCGGGTTCTGCAGCAGGGGATTGAGGTAGAGGGCCTTCGGCGCCCCCCGCGTGCAGGCGGCCGCGAAGGCGTCGGGGTCGAGCCCGTGACGGTCCATCGGCAGGCCGACGAGGCGCAGGCCCCGGTGCGCCGCTAGGGTCCGGATGCCCGGATAGGTGATGCGCTCGGCGCAGATCGTGTCGCCCGCCTGCGCGACCTGTCCCAGGATGCCGGACAGGGCGCTGTGCGCGCCGGGGCAGATCAGCAGGCGCTCGCGCGCCGCCGCGATCCCGCGGCCCGCGAGCCAGCGCAGCGCGGCCTCCTTGTCCGCCTCCGTCCCGCCGAAGCCCTGGTAGCGCAGGAGGTCGGGGAGGTTGCCGGACAGCTCCGCGAAGGACGACCGCATGCGGGCTTGCAGGCCGGGCAGGTCGGGTTCGGGGGGCAGGTTCATGGTGAAGTCGACCGGTCCCGGCCGCCGGGGAAGGGCCGGCCCAGCGGTGCGGGCGGCGTCCGCCGGGTCGACCACGAAGGTGCCCCGGCCGACCCGGCCCTCGATCAGACCGCGCCTGTGGGCCTCGACGTAGCCGCGGGACACGGTCGTGAAGTTGAGGTCGAGCGTGGCGGCGAGGGCGCGCTGGGTCGGCAGGCGCGTGCCCGGAAGCAGGTGGCCGGTCCGGATGTCGTCCGCCAGCGCGTCCGCGATGGCCAGGTAATGGGGCTTGCCCCAGCGCCTGAGGTCCGGCGTCCAGATACCGGCCGCGTCGCCCCGGTCGACCGACCGTCCTCCCCGCCCGCCAGCCTTCATCCGTCCAGCACCCGCGACCTGAAAAGCGATCAATGATCGATTGTATGGCTTGCAAGCGCCGTACCGGGCGCGGGACGGCCTATCACGGCGCGACTGATGCGTGCAATGCGTACAATATTCGTCGCCGAAGCGCGCGCCATCTGGTGACGATGTGCGCAGATTTTGATGATGAATTGAGCGGCATCGAGTAGAGCCGAGTGGATCGACTTCGCCCTATTGATCGCAGCATTGTATGCATCGCAGGGCGCGAAATTGAACGCATTCCTGACGGTTCCGATCTGGCACATGGCTTGCCATTCGACTGGCTGAACGTGCGCAGCACCCCCTGCCGCGGGTCAGACCATCGAGGAGCGTGAGCAATGCCTGCCGTGAACCGCGAGCCGCACAAGAAGGGCGACGTCCTGGTCGACTACGAGGAGAAGGTCTTCGAGGACGTGAAGGCCGAACCGGGCCAGAAGGCGCTCGTCACCTTCCACACCGTCGCGTTCGAGGGCTCGATCGGCCTCGTCAACCTGCTCCAGGCCATCCGCCTGCAGCGCAAGGGCTTCGAGACCTCGATCCTGCTCTACGGCCCGGGCATCACCCTCGGGGTCCAGCGCGGTTTCCCGCGGCTCGGCGACGAGGCCTTCCCGGGCCATCTCAACTTCAACAACCAGCTCGAGAAGTTCATGGCCGAGGGCGGCAAGGTCTACGCCTGCCGCTTCTCGACACAGGCCCTGTACGGGCACAGCGAGGCGGCCTTCATCGAGGGTATTCGCATGATCAACCCCCTCGACGTGCTCGACTGCATCCTCCTGCACAAGCGCGACAACGCGGTGATCATCGACACCTGGACCGTCTGACGACCGCGCCAACGTCCCGGCGGCCGCGCGCCACGCGCGCAGCCGCTGGCTCAGCCGGAGGACCACCCATGTCAGAGCCCCGGATCGTGCGGGCTGCCGCGATCCAGATCGCGCCGGACCTCGACCGCCCGGACGGCACCCTGGAGCGCGTGCTCAACGCCGTCGACGAGGCCGCCGCCAAGGGCGCGCGCTTCATGGTCTTTCCCGAGACCTTCGTGCCCTACTATCCCTACTTCTCGTTCGTTCTCCCGCCCGCGCTCCAGGGGACCGAGCACCTGCGCCTCTACGAGCGCGCGGTCGCCGTGCCGGGTCCGGTGACGCAGGCGGTCTCGGCGGCCGCACGGCGCCACGGGGCCGTGATCGTGCTCGGGGTCAACGAGCGCGACCACGGATCGCTCTACAACGCACAGCTGATCTTCGACGCGGACGGCGCCCTGAAGCTCAAGCGCCGGAAGATCACGCCCACCTACCACGAGCGCATGATCTGGGGGCAGGGCGACGGCGCCGGCCTCGCCGTGGTGGAGACGGCCGTCGGCCGCGTGGGGGCGCTCGCCTGCTGGGAGCACTACAACCCGCTCGCCCGCTACGCCCTCATGGCGCGCCACGAGGAGATCCACGCCGCGCAGTTCCCGGGCTCCCTCGTCGGCCAGATCTTCGCCGACCAGATGGAGGTGACGATCCGCCACCACGCCCTGGAGGCGGCCTGCTTCGTAGTCAACGCCACCGGCTGGCTCACCGACGCGCAGGTCGCGCAGGTCTGCCCGGACGAGCGCCTGCGCGGCGCCTGCCGCGGCGGGAACTGCACCGCCATCGTGTCGCCCGAGGGCAAGCACCTCGCCGATCCCCTGGGATCGGGCGAGGGCATCCTGATCGCCGACATGGATCTCGCGCTGGTGACCAAGCGCAAGCGGATGATGGACTCGGTCGGCCACTACGCGCGGCCGGAGCTCCTCAGCCTGCTCCACGACGACCGCCCGGCCGCCTTCGTGCAGCGGCCGGCCCGTTCGCAGACCGCCCCCCGGAGCCTGGACCATGAGCAGCAGCCCGCTTCCGACGCGCCGTCCCACATTGCCTCCAGCCCCGACGGGCCTGATCGGGATGCCGACGGAGCGCCTGATCAACGCGTTGCAATCCTGCGGCGTTAGGCTCGCCGACAGCCGCGCCGGAGCGCCGAGCCGCCGCGGCGGCGCCGGCCCCTCGGACCACAAGGCGATGACCATCGCGGGCCGCACCGTGATGGTGCCGGTCCACACCGAGGCCGCCTTCGACTCGCCCTTCCTCGTGCGCCCGCCGGACGCGGACGGGATCGCGGTGATCGAGCACGCGGGCGTCGTGGTCGGCCACGTCACCTTCCCGGGCCGCCCGCGTTTCTACGCCCTCTCCACCTTCGACGGCGTGCCCTACGCGAAGATTGCCGTCCTGCACGGGCGCGACGTGCTGGCCACCACGGTGCTGCAGACCTGCATCCGCTACCAGAGCCGCGCGAAGACCTGCCAGTTCTGCTCGATCGGCCAGTCGCTGGCGGCCGGCCGCACGGTGGCCCGCAAGACGCCCGAGCAGCTCGCCGAGGTCGCCCGCGCCGCCGTGCTGCTCGACGGCGTGAAGCACATGGTCATGACCACCGGCACGCCGAACGCCACCGACCGCGGCGCCGCGATCCTGTGCGAGAGCGCCTTCGCGGTGAAGGCGGCCGTCGACCTGCCGATCCAGGCCCAATGCGAGCCGCCCGACGACGACCGCTGGTTCGAGCGGATGAAGGCCTCAGGCATCGACGCGCTGGGCCTGCATCTCGAGGCCGTCACGCCCGAGGTGCGGGCGCGGATCATGCCCGGCAAGGCGAGCGTGCCGCTGGAGCGGTACTACGACGCCTTCGCGGCCGCCGTCCCGGTCTTCGGGCGCGGCCAGGTCTCCACCTACATCCTCGCCGGCCTCGGCGACGCGCCGGAGGCGATCCTCGCGATGGCCGACCGACTGATCGGGATGGGCGTCTACCCGTTCGTGGTGCCCTTCGTGCCGATCTCCGGCACGCCTCTGGAGAGCCATCCGGCCCCCGGGCCCGACTTCATGCACGCCGTCCTGAAGCCGCTCGCGGAGATGCTGGGGCGGGCCAACCTGCGCTCCACCGACATCAAGGCCGGCTGCGGCCGGTGCGGCGCCTGCTCGGCGCTCTCCACCTACGAGCGCGCCGGGGAGGCGGCCTGATGTTCGACCCCGTTCCGCCGTACCGGCCCAGCCACTTCCGGGTGAAGGTCGCGGTCGCGCCGTGGGAGCGGCGCGCCTGCGCCGCCCTGCGGCGGCAGGTCTTCTGCGCTGAGCAGGGGATCTTCAGGGCGGACGATCGCGACGCGATCGACGCGCACGCCGTCCCGATCTGCGCGCTCTCGACGCTCGGCGGCGACGCCGACGCCGTCGTCGGCACCGTGCGGATCCACGAAGACGGCGCGCGCCCGGGAACGTGGTGGGGCTCGCGCCTCGCCGTCGCCAAGCCTTTCCGCAGCGCCGCCGCCCTCGGCACCGGCCTCATCCGGGTCGCGGTGTCCTCGGCCCACGCGCGGGGCTGCACCCGCTTCCTCGCGCATGTCCAAGAGGGCAACGTCGCGCTGTTCGAGGCCCTGCACTGGGAGAGCCTCGACGCGCTGGACCTGCACGGGCGGCCCCACCGCCTGATGGAGGCGGACCTCGCGGCCTACCCGCCGATGCACGATCCCGAGCACGGCCTCCTCACCTTCCGCAGGGCCGCGTGACCGCCGGGATCGACGTCCGGGCGCTGGCCCGCCAGATCCGCGAGGCCCGCGGGGTCGGCCACAAGCGCGACATCGACGCGGTGGTGCGGCGGCTCGGGCTCGGGAGCCGGCACGCGGCCGTTCCGGTCGGCGACGATTGCGCGGCGATCCCCGACGGCGAGGGGCACCTGCTGCTGGCCATCGAGGGCTTCCTCGACAGCTTCGTGGCCGACGACCCGTACTTCGCGGGCTATTGCGGGATCATGGTCAACCTGAGCGACGTCGCCGCCATGGGCGGGCGCCCGCTCGCCGTCGTCGACGCCCTCTGGGCCCGGGAGGCCGGGGCCGCCGACCCGATCCTGGCCGGCCTGTCCGACGCCGCCGCGCTCTACGGCGTCCCGGTGGTCGGCGGCCACACCAACACCCGCGCGGCCGCCGGCAACCTCGCGGTCGCGGTGCTCGGCCGGGCGGGGCAGCGCCTCCTGACGAGCTTCGACGCCGCGCCCGGCGACGACCTCGTCGCCGCCATCGACCTGCGCGGGCGCTTCCGCGACCCGCACCCCTACTGGGACGCCTCCACCGGCGCGCCGGGCGCGCGGCTGCGCGGCGACCTCGCCCTGCTGCCGGGCCTCGCCGAGGACGGCCTGGCCGGCGCCGCCAAGGACATCAGCATGGCGGGCGTCGTCGGCACGGCCCTGATGCTGCTCGAATGCTCCGGCGTCGGCGGCGTCGTCGACCTCGACGCGATCCCGCGGCCCGACCACGTCCCGCTCGCGCGCTGGCTGACGGCGTTCCCGAGCTTCGGCTACCTCGTGAGCGTCCGCCCCGACCGCACGCCGGCCGTCACCGCGCGCTTCGCCGAGCGCGGCATCGCCGCGGCCCGGATCGGGGGCCTCGACGCTGGCCGGGTCGTCCGGGTGCGGGACGGGGCGGGCGCCGAGGCCGTCGTCTGGGACTTCGCCGCGGGCCCGCTGATCGGCTGCGGCAGGAACGGTCCGGGGGCGACGCCGTGAGGCCGCTGCGCGTCGCCCTCCTGACCCACTCCACCAACCCGCGCGGCGGCGTCGCCCACTGCCTCGCCCTCGCCGAGGCCCTGTGCGAACTCGGTCACGAGGCGGTGGTCCACGCGCCCGACCCGTCCGGCCGCGGGTTCTTCCGGGACGCGTCCTGCGCGACCGTGGCGGTCGCCGCCGAGCCGGTCGCGGGCGCGACGGTCGACCTCGTGCGGGCCCGCATTTACGACTACCTGCGCCACTTCGCGAGCCCGGCGGCCCGCGACTTCGACGTGTTCCACGCCCATGACGGCATCGGCGGCAACGCCCTCGCGACGCTGAAGCACCGGCGCCTGATCCCGGGCTTCGTCCGGACCGTCCATCACGTCGACAGCTTCGCCGACCCCGTCCTCGCGGGCTGGCAGGACCGCGCGATCCGCGAGGCCGGCCGGCTGCTCTGCGTCAGCCGCCTGTGGGCCGACTGGATCCGGGACGCGATCGGCACCGAGGCCGGGATCGTCGGCAACGGGGTCGACCTGTCGGTCTATCGCGCCGCGGCCGCGGAGGGCGACGCGGCTCTGCGGGCGCGCTGGGGGCTCGGCGCCGGGCCGATCGTCCTCAGCGTCGGCGGCCTCGAGGAGCGCAAGAACAGCCTCGGCATCATCGCGGGATTCGCGCGCCTGCGGGCGCGCCACCCCCGCGCGCAGCTCGTCGTCGCGGGCGGCGCCTCGCTCCTCGACCACGCAGGCTACCGCGAACGCTGCCGCGCGGCCCTCGTCGCCGCCGGTCTGGACGTGGGCCGCGGCGCGGCCGTCATCGAGACCGGGCCCGTCCCGCAGGCCGCCATGCCGGCGCTCTACCGGGCCGCGGACCTGCTGGCCTTCCCGTCCTGGACCGAGGGGTTCGGCCTCTGCGTGCTGGAGGCCATGGCCTGCGGCACGCCCGTCCTCGTCTCCCGCCGGCCGCCCTTCACCGAGTACCTGACGCCGACCGACGCGCTGTTCGTCGATCCCGCCGACCCCGACAGCATCGCCGTCGCCATGGCGGCGGCGCTGGAACCGCGGACCCGCGCCCGCCTGCGCGCGGCGGGGCTGGCGCGCGCGGCCGCCCATTCCTGGCGCGCCTGCGCGACGCGCCACCGCGACGCCTACGCCGCCTGCGCCCGCGGCGCGTCAGCCTTCACGGAGTTGCAGCCATGACGACAACGACCCGTCACGTCCCCGTCGCCGTGGTCGGCGGCGGCCAGGCCGGCCTCTCGGTCAGCTACCACCTGAAGCAGCGCGGCATCGCGCACCTCGTCTTCGAGAAGCACACGGCCGCGCACACCTGGGCGACGCAGCGCTGGGACACGTTCTGCCTCGTCACGCCGAACTGGCAGTGCGACCTGCCGGGCCACCGCTACGACGGGCCGGATCCCGACGGGTTCATGAGGAAGGACGAGATCGTCGCCTACCTGAAGGCCTTCGTCGCCAAGGTGGGGCCGCCGCTCCGCGAGGGCGTGGCGGTCACGCGCGTGGCGCGGCGCGATGACGGCGTGTTCGCGGTCCGGACCTCGGAGGGCGACTACACCGCGGACGAGATCGTGGTGGCCTCCGGCGGCTACCACACGCCGATCGTCCCGCGCATGGCCGAGAAGCTGCCGTCCGCGATCACCCAGATCCACTCGAACCAGTACCGGAACCCGGCGCAGCTGCCCGAGGGCGCGGTCCTGGTCGTCGGCTCGGGGCAGTCCGGCGCGCAGATCGCCGAGGACCTGCATCTCGCCGGACGGCAGGTGCATCTCGCCGTTGGCGACGCGCCCCGCTGCGCTCGCTTTTACCGCGGCCGCGACGTCGTCGCCTGGCTCGCCGACATGGGCTACTACGAGAAGACCGTCGACGATCACCCGCTGCGCGACGGCGTACGGGACAACACCAACCACTACGTGACCGGTCGCGACGGCGGCCGGGACATCGACCTGCGCCGCTTCGCCCTGGAGGGCATGGCGCTCTACGGCGTCCTCGAGGACTACGCCGCGGGCGCGCTCCGCTTCCGCGACAACCTCCGGCCCGCGCTCGACCAGGCCGACCGGACCTACAACGGGATCAACGCGGCCATCGACTCCCACATCGACGCGGCCGGCATCGCGGCGCCGGTCCAGGCGCCCTACGCGCCGGTCTGGGAGCCGGGCGAGCCGGTCACCGCGCTCACCCTCGAAGGGTCTGGCATCGCCAGCGTGATCTGGTGCATCGGCTTCGCGCCGGATTTCCGGTGGCTCGACGCGTCCGTGTTCAACGGCGCCGGCCAGCCGAAGCACCGGCGCGGCGTCACGGCCGAGGCGGGCATCTCCTTCATCGGCCTGCCCTGGCTGAACACCTGGGGCTCGGGCCGCTTCGGCGCGGTCGGCCGCGACGCCGAGTACATCGTGCAGGTGATCGAGGCGCGTCTCGGCGCCAGTGCGGTCGGCCTGAAGCGGGCGGTGTGAGCCGGATCACCGCCCGTCGAAGACGGGCGCCCCCCTCGATCATCCCGGCATTCGGACCGCTCACGCCGGGTAATCGCGGCCGAAGTGCCGATCCGTTCCAGTGTTCCGGAGCGAACGCTGGTCCAGGATCGACTTGTTCGCCTGTATCGCATCGGTTAGCCAAGCCCCGTTGCGGCGCCTGAGTCGCGTCAGATCCAGGGATTATCCATGCGAGCACGTACCGCCGGCATCGGGATTGCGACGATTCTGTCCGTGATGACCGGTGCGGCCTCCGCCGAGACGCTGCCGGCACGCAAAGCCGGCCTGTGGGAGAGCAAGACCGCGTCGCCCGACGGCAACACGACCGCGCGTCAATGCATCGACGAGAAGACCGATCAGATCGCGCAGGCCGCGTTCGGGGGCGGCCAGAACTGCGCGAAGCGCACCATCGTCAAGACGAGCACCGGCTACAAGGGCGAGACGGAGTGCAAGCTCGGCCCGATCTCGGCCGCTGGCACGACCGAGATCAGCGGCGACTTCAACAGCAAGATCCACATGGAGGTGGATACGACGCTGACCGGCATGCCGAACGCCAAGGAGCCCGTGCGACGCCAGATGGTGATCGACGCCACCTACATCGGTCCCTGCGCGGCCGGACAGAGCCCGGGCGACATCATCCTGCCCGACGGCAAGATCGTGAAGATGCCCCAACCGGCGGCCCGATAGGCACTCCGGCAGGCGCCACGGGCGCGGGCGAGCCCGTCGGGTGCCGCCCCGCGCCCGCCCGGGCGCCGCCGTGGAGATACGCGCCGCGAGACCGGCGCCGAGCCACGCGGAACCGAGCGGCGGCCCTTCGGCCGACCGGAAGGTCTGATTAGCGGATATTAAATACATTTCGCTAATCGTGCGCCGTGCAGCCGCGGAATTGTTCTATTCGGCTGCGTCGAGGCCGCCGTGTCCCTACAAAGTGTCTCTATTCGTACAAAGCTGGTCGTGGCCTTCTCGGTCCTGACCGTTTTCGTGGTCGGGCTCGGCGCTCTCGGGCTCGTGAGTACGCGCAAATTGCGCGAGCAGGCGGTCGAGATCGATACGAACTGGCTGCCGAGCATCCGGGCGCTGGGCGAGATCGACACGCTGACCGCCCGCAGCAGCGGCCTCCTCCTGCGGCACACGCAGGCGACCGACCCGGCTTTGCTCGCCAGCATCGAGAAGGACATGGACAGCTTCGATCGGAAGCTGGCCGACCGGGTCGCCGTCTACAAGGGCCTGCTCAGCTCGCCCGAAGAGCGGTCGCTCTTCGACGCGTTCAACCAGGAATCGCAGACCTTCCGGGCGGTGCGCAACGAGGTCGTCGACCTGTCGCGGGCCGGGAAGAAGACCGAGGCCTATCAGCTCTACGAGACGAAGGGCCTCATCCCGCGCCGCGCCGCCTCCAAGGCCCTCGAGAAGCTGACCACCATCAACAACGCCGGCGCCGATGCCGCGCAGGCCCAGGGCACCGCCGTCTTCAACGAGACCTGGACGGTGAGCCTCGTCGCGATCGCTCTCGCCGTGGCGGTCTCCGTTCTGTCGGGCGTGATCATCGTCCTAGGCGTCACCCGCGGCATCGCCGCGGTGGTGCGGCCGATGCAGGCACTGATCGCCGGCGACCTGTCGGCCGAGATCCCGCATCAGGGCGAGAAGACCGAGATCGGCACCATCGCGTCGGCCGTCGCGGTGTTCAAGCAGGGGCTCGTCCAGATGAAGGCGCTGGAGGCCGAGACCGCGCAGGCGCGCCTCGCCGCCGAGGAGCAGCGCCGGATCGGCATGCGCCAGATGGCCGACAGCTTCGAGGCGGCGGTCGGCGGCATCGTCGGGCAGGTCTCGGCCTCCGCGACCGAGTTGCAGGCCACCGCCGGCTCCATGTCGGCCATGGCAGGTCAGACCTCGGCGCAGTCGGGGGCGGTCGCGGCCGCCGCCGAGGAGGCCGCCTCGAACGTCAGCACCGTCGCGGCCGCCGCCGAGGAGCTCGGCGCCTCCGTCCAGGAGATCGGGCGCCAGGTCCAGGGCTCGGCCGAGCTGGCCCGCTCCGCCGCCGGCGAGGCGGACGAGACCGGCGCCCTCGTGCAGGAACTCAGCGGCGCCGTCGCCAAGATCGGCGACGTGGTGGGCCTGATCTCCTCGATCGCCGGTCAGACCAACCTCCTGGCGCTGAACGCCACGATCGAGGCCGCCCGCGCGGGCGCGGCGGGCCGCGGCTTCGCGGTGGTCGCCTCCGAGGTGAAGGCGCTGGCGGAGCAGACCGCCCGCGCGACCGGGGAGATCTCCAGTCAGATCGGCCGGATCCAGGGCGTGACCGGTCAGGCGGTCTCCGCCATCGGGACGATCACCGGGCGCATCCGCGAGATCAACAGCGTCGCGACCTCGATCGCGGCCGCCGTCGAGGAGCAGGGCGCGGCGACGCAGGAGATCGTCCGCAACGTGACCCAGGCCGCGCAGGGCACCGGCGAGGTGACCAGTAACATCGCCGGCGTGGCCGGCGCCGCGGAGGAGACCGGCGCGGCGGCGAGCCAGGTGCTCGGCGCGGCCTCGGAGCTGTCGCGCCAGTCCGAGCACCTGTCCGCCGAGGTCGGACGCTTCCTCGCGACCGTGCGCGCCGCCTGACGCGCCGAATGCCGCGTCGACTGAGGAGCCCGGCGATATAGGCCGCGCGGGCCAGTTCATCGCCGGGGTGTGCCGCAGCACCTCGGCGAGGAAAGCTTGAGCTTACATCAGGGTCACACCGCGAACACAGTCGCGGACCTGATGGAGACTTCGATGACCCTCGTTGCCCGCTTCGCCCTCGCCACGGCCGTCGCCGCCGCCACCGTCGCGGTTCTCGCCGGGACCTACGTCGAGATCCTGGACCGCGCCCTCCCGATGCACTTCGTCTGAGACGGCGGGTGCGACCCGGGATGCGGGAGGGAGGTGCCGATGAATCGAATCCTGACATCCGTCCTCGACGGCGCCGTGTGGGTCGCGGACGCGCTCGACGACATCCTCGTCGAGGCGGCTCTCGGCTTCGGCGCCGCCGTCCCGCTGATCGCCGACCCGTCCGGCGATCCGCCAACCGGCGCAACCACCGGCCCATCCGAGGCCGGCGCCCCGCCGATCCGGACTTGAGCGCCCGGGGTGCCCGGCCGTCGCCGGTGCCGTTCCAGGACGTCTCGCGACGGTCCGGATGACGGGCTTCCCCGGTCGGGCCGCGGAGACGTCGGTCTCGCCAGCCGCGCCAAGTCCCCTCTCCCGTGCGGGAGAGGGTCGGGGTGAGGGACGCGAAGGATCAGAACTGAACAGGCCGCCGATGCGCGTACAGGCCGCGACTCGTCCGGACTGTTCTCATCCCTCACCCTGTCGCTCTCCCGCACGGGAGAGGGGACCCGCGCCTCGTTCGGCACGGGCTCGCCGATCGCCCCCGTCCCAACCCGACCGGGAGCGGCTCTAGCGCTTCTGCGTGTTCGGCGCCGCTTGGTCGGTCTGCGGCTCCATCTTGGTCGAGTCGGGTTTCGTCGGCGTGTTGTTCTGCGCCTGCTTGTCGTCGCAGGCTGCGAGGCCGAGCAGCAGAAGGGCGGCCAGTGCGATGCGGGTGCGTGCCGGCATGGATCCTCCCTGTGGCGTGTGAGGGCGCGGTCCCGTCAGCGGCTGCCGGCCGGCGGCTTGGAACCGGATCCGGCATCGTTCGGGCCGGTGCTGTTCGTCGTGCCGGAGCGGCTCATCGAGCCGGTCGACGGGCCGCTCCCGGCGGCGCCAGGTGTCGATCCGGACCCCGCATCGCTCGGGCCGGTGCTGTTGGCCGTGCCCGACCGGCTGGTCGCGCTGCCGGCATTCTCGGCGGCCGTGGCGGGGATCGCGGCCGCGAGGAGGGCGGCGACGGCGAGACTCGTGACCTTCATGGCGGATCTCCCTCTCGGTCCGGCCATCGCGCTCGCGGAGCCGTCACCGGTCAGGCGGGCAACCCCAGGCCACCGCCGCTGTTCCGACCACGTCGCCGGCGGGCCCGGACGGGGGCCGGATCACGAGGCTTCCGGTGGCGCGTCCTCCCGGACCGCGGCCGGGGTGGCGGCGCGCGCCTGCTCGTCGGGCATGCGGTAGCCGCGATCCCAGGTGGCCCAGGATTCCGAATCCGTCGGATAGGGGTTGGCGGTGATCGGATCACCGCGGTCACGGGCGTGGCGCCCCTCGTCGCTTATCGCGGCGGGTGAACGGGTCGACGGCGTCATCGGCGCTTCTCCGGCACTGACATCGCCGGGTCCGGAACCGCGGCGGCCGGCGCGGGCGATGCAGGATCTACCGGACGCTCGCGCGAATGTTCCCCGCCTGGGTCGATCCTCAGCGGCCCGTGTACCCGCGCGTCGCCGCCGCCGCCTTCAGGCGCTCGAACGCCGTCGCGTAGCGCTCGCGCAGGAACGCGGCGTTGGGCGGGATCCGGGTCGGGCAGAGGTTGTCCTCGGTATCGGACATCTTGATCAGCAGCGCCGCGAGGTTGCCGGCCGCGATCAGGGCGGTGATCCGCTCGGAATAGGCGATCCGGCTCCGCGGCTTCGTGAGAAGCGTCACCGTCTCGACGATGTCCGCCTCGAAGCCGGCGGCGCGCAGGTCCGCCGCCGTGCGCGGCGTGTCCTCTAGCACATCGTGCAGGAGCGCCGCCTGCATGACTCGCATCGGGTCGATGTCGAGCCCGTCGATGAGTCGGGCGTGACCGGCCCGGGTCTGCGCGGCGTTCGCGACGCGTTCCAGGTGCCGCATGCACGGCTCGCCGCCCTTGTCGAGCTGACCCGCATGCGCCGTGAGGGCGAAGGTATGGGCATCGAAAATCGTCGGCACGCGACGGGCTCTCCAGATCGACCGGCCCGGATCGGCGCCGCACCGGCTTCCCGTTCCGGGAAGTCGGGTCCCCGCCGCGGCGTTCCCGCAGGCTCGCCCGCGAGGGCGCCCGCAGCGCGGCGCCCCGTCGCCGGATGCCGTCCCGGGGCGGGACTACCTCATTTCGTGGATGCGCAGTCTTCGCGCTCGATTCAAAAGTTCACGTTGGCAACACTATTGCTCAGCTCCCGTGGAATCGCCATCTGTTGTTCCATAATCGGACAAGCGGCGAGTCGCGCTTCAGGATCGAGACCATGACGTCCGGAACACTCGACAAGCCGCTGGATGTCGGCGGGCCGCTGAGCCGCCGGGCGGCGGCGCTGGCCAACGTCCGCTGGTTCCGCGCGCTGGCGTGGCGCGCCCTGCGCGACGGAGGCCCGCGGGCCGAGCTGCGCGCGTCCAACGCGCGGGCCGCGGCGCGGATCGTGCTGCGCCAGGCCAAGCGGGAGGCCCTCGTCGCCCGCCTCGCGCGACAGGCCCTCGACGCCTCGGTCTGAGTGCCGGGCGCCGGGTCGGCCGGGCGCTGGGCCCGGCCGCGGCGGGGCGCCTCAGCGCACGAATTCGACGCCTGAACTCAGCGCTTGAACTTGCCCTCGTACTTGAACTCCGGCGCCGCCTTCAGCTGGTCCTTGCTGGCGCCGATGATGGCCTTCCACTTCTTCGCGTCGGCATCGTAGCCCAGCGCGATCGAGCTCGGCGAGACCGCGACGTAGCGCTCGCCGAGGCCGAGGAAGCCGCCCACCGAGACGATGTAGCCGGACAGCTTCCCGTGATCGATCACGAGGTCCTTGATCTCGCCGACCGTGTTGTTCTGCGCGTCGGTCACGTTGAGGCCGATGAGGTTGTAGCTGAGCACCGCGTCCTGCGGCACGGTCTCGAATTTGGGCGCGACCGTCTGCGGCGCCTCGTTGGCGGCGAGCGCGGGCCCGGCGAGGGCGGCGGCGGCGAAGGCGGCGATGACGAGGCGGCGCATGGTGTACTCCAGTGGCCCGGTATGGGTGGTCTGAAATGGCCGCCTCGGGCGCATCGTTCCGCGGCTGCACGGAAATGTTAAAGCGCGGAACATGGAACCTTCGGCCGGCGCGCGGGCTGCGCACCGACGCCCTTCCCGAGGCTCCGGTGCGGTGAACGGGGTGGCCAACTGTATCGAAGATCGACCGGGACAGATTGCCTGGCCGCGCCCCGACCGTTCCTGGCCGAGCCTGCCCCGGCACGGCATGCCGGGACCCGCACGTATCGGGAGGGGACATCCGTGGCGGGGGGAGTGATCGAGACGACGCGCGGACCGGCGACCGGCGCCTGGGTGGACGGCCTCATCGGCGTCGCGATCTTCAGCGCGTCTCTGGTCGCGACGCGCCTCGCGCTGACCGGCATGGACGCCCTGTTCCTCAGCGCGGCCCGGGCGGCGCTCGCGGGACTCGCCGGCGCGGCCGCCCTGATGGCGCTCCGGCAGGCGCGCCCGCGCCGGAGCGACCTCCCGGCGCTCGCCATCGTGGCCGCGGGGGTCGTGGTCGGCTTCCCGCTCCTCACCGCCCTGGCGCTGCGCACGGTCGGCGCCGCGCACGGCACCGTCTTCGTCGGCCTGCTGCCCCTCGCCACCGCCCTGTTCGGCGCCCTGCGCTCGGGCGAGCGGCCGTCGCCGGTCTTCTGGCTGCTCTCGATCACCGGCGCGCTGGTCACGGTCGGCTTCGCCGCGCGGGGGCTCGACGGTCCGCCGGGTCCCGGCGACGCCTTCATGCTGGCCGCGATCCTGCTCTGCGGGCTCGGCTACGCCGAGGGCGGCGTCCTGGCCCGTCGGTTGGGCGGCTGGCAGGTGATCGCCTGGGCCACCGTCCTGTCGCTGCCCGTGAGCCTGCCCCTCGCGCTGCTGCTCCGGCCGGCCGAGCCGGCGGCGATCCCGCTGCCGGCCTGGGCGGGCTTCGGCTACGTCGCGCTGTTCAGCATGCTGATCGGCTTCGTGTTCTGGTACCGGGCCCTGGCGCGCGGCGGCATCGCGTCGGTCGGCCAGCTGCAGCTGCTGCAGCCGTTCCTGGGCCTCGGCGTGGCCGCGCTGGTCCTCGGCGAGCACATCGAGCCCGCCATGATCGCCGCCGCCCTGGCCGTGGCCGCCTGCGTGGCGCTGGCGCGGCGCTTCGCCTGAGAACGGCGCGGAGTTGTCGGCCCTGGATCGTCAGCCGGACTTCGCCACGACCTCGATGTCGCGATCGAGCCCGCTCTCGACCTTGAACTCCCGGGTGTAGACCTGTCCGTCGTGGCGGGCGATCAGCACGTAGTCGCCCTCCGCCAGGGTGACCTGCGGGAAGGCGCCGATCGCCTCGCGGATCGTGTCGCCGCCGGGGGTCAGGACCGAGAAGGCGGTGCCCGCGAAGGCCTCGGCGCCGGGGGCGGCGACGAGCTTCAGGGTCACTGTCGCGGCGCGGTGGTTGAGCGTGGCCTCCGTGACCTTGCCGTTCTCGACGCGCAGGTCCGCGCGCTGGATCGCGTTCGATTCTCCGTAGGTCGAGACGACGTGATACGTCCCCTCCGGCAGGCGCAGCAGCTCGCCGGTCTTGATGCCGGCGCGCACGAGCCGGCCCTCGGAATTGGTCCCCACCGGGACGAAGACCGAGAACATCACCTGACCGGGCGGGATCTTCTGATCGCCCACTGCGCCCGCGAGCTTCAGGGCGCCGGCGGCCACCCGCAGCGTGTCGGTCGTCGGCTGCCCGCCCATCACGATCCGCTTCGAGGCGCTGGCGAAGCCGTAGGTCACGGTCGCCACGTAGGCGCCCGGCGCGAGGGTGAAATGCGGCTCGGCCTCGGTCGAGCGGGCGACGATCGACGGCCGCGTGCCATCGCCGCGATCCTCGTAGATCCGCCACGCGAGCCCCTGGCGCAGGGCCGTGCCCGGTCCCGACAGGATCGCCGACAGGGACAGCTGCGCGTCCGGCTCGGCCGGGGGCAGGGACGGCGGCAGGTTCGGGGTGGTGATCGACGGCGAGGGCAGGCCGCCGCCGAGCCGGTTCTGGAACGGGTCCTGCTGCGCGAGCGCGGCCGGCGGGCCGGCGGCGAGCATCGCCAGCGCGGTCGCTGCAAGCCTCATGCGCATCGGTCGGCCCTTCTCTGCTCGTCTCGCCGGTCGCGACACCGGATCGTCCGGGCCTGCCTCTGACTCCCGACCGTGGCGGCGGCAAGGCCGCTCTTCCACCGGCGGCCCGCGCATGCCACATCCCGGTCGGGACGCGATACCGGGACGGAGCGCATGACCGCCACCCTCGATCTCCTGAAGACCCGCCGCTCGGTGCCGCCGGCGCTGCTGGACGAGCCCGGGCCCGACAGGGCGCAGCTGGACACCATCCTGACGGCCGCCTCCCGGGTGCCCGACCACGGCAAGCTGGCGCCCTGGCGCTTCGTCGTCATCGCCGGCGAGGCCCGGGCGAAGGTGGGCGAGGTCATCGCGGCGACCTTCGCGGCCGACAATCCCGACGCGGCGCCCGAGCGGCTCGCGCAGGAACGCGGCCGACTGACCCACGCGCCGGTCGTCGTCGCGGTGGTCTCGCGGGCGGGCCCGCACGTGAAGATCCCGGACTGGGAGCAGGTGCTCTCCGCCGGTGCCGCCACCATGAACCTCGTGATCGCCGCGAACGCCACCGGCTTCGCCACGTCCTGGCTGACCGAGTGGTTCGCCTACGACCGCCGCGTGCTCGACGCCCTCGGCCTCGCGCCCACCGAGAAGCTCGCCGGCTTCGTCCATATCGGCCGAGCGCGCGAGGTGCCCTCCGACCGGCCGCGGCCGGCCCTCGACGAGATCGTCACCTACCTCTGAAGGGACCGGCCGTGCACTACGATCTCGACCTGCCGCGCGAGTCGCGCGCCCTACCGCACAACCCGCTGAAGGCCATCGTCGCGCCGCGGCCGATCGGCTGGATCAGCGCCATGAACCGCGCGGGCGCGCTCAACCTCGCGCCCTACTCGTTCTTCAACGCCGTGGCCGACAACATGGTCGCGTTCTCCTCCTCGGGCCGGAAGGACGCGATGACCTTCGCCGAGGAGGGCCGGGAATTCGTCTGCAGTCTCGCCACCTGGGACCTGCGCGACGGGATGAACGATTCCTCGGCGCCGCTGCCGCGCGGGACGAGCGAGTTCGCCTTCGCCAACCTGGAGACCGCGCCCTCGCAGAAGGTGCGGCCGCCGCGCGTGGCCGCCTCGCCGGCGGCCCTCGAGTGCCGCTGGCTCCAGACCGTGCCGCTGGTGCCCCTCGGGGGCGGGGAGGCCGAGAACTTCCTGGTGATCGGGCAGGTGGTGTCGATCTACGTCGACGAACGTTACGTCGCGGACGGAATGGTCGATACGGCGGCGATGCACCCGATCATGCGCGGCGGGTACTTCGACTATTTCCACGCCACCGCCGACACGCGCTTCCAGATGCGCCGGCCGAAGGGCGCGGGGGAGTTCACCGGGTCCTGAAACAGGAATCGGTCGCGCGCGGCCGATTGAGGACTTGTTTACCATAGCGGGCGCAGGTTCGGGCGGTCTCCAGCACCGTGCCCGCCCGGATGTTCCTGTTCACCACGCCGTCGAGCCCACCGGAGAGCCCGCCGCCCCAGGCGCGGGCGCTGCCGGGCACGCCCGCCTCCGGGCCGGTGGTCCAGGCCATCCGCGACGGGGCGACGGCGAGCGGCGTCGGGTTCGACTATCTCCTCGCCACGGCGCGGCGCGAATCCGCCCTCGATCCCGCCGCCAAGGCCGGCACCTCCTCGGCCACCGGCCTGTTCCAGTTCATCGAGCAGACCTGGCTCGGCGTGATGAAGAATGCCGGGCCGCGGCTCGGCCTGCAGGCGCAGGCCGACGCGATCACCCGGCAGTCGGACGGTACCTACACGGTTCCCGATGCGGGCCAGCGGCAGGCGATCCTCGACCTGCGCCGCGATCCCAAGATCTCCGCGACGCTGGCCGGCGCGCTGACCCAGCAGAACGCCGACGCCCTCGCGGGCGCCCTCGGCCGCGAGCCGACCGCGGGCGATCTCTACGCGGCCCACGTGCTGGGCGCGAAGGGCGCGGCCGCCCTGATCTCGACCGCCCGCGCCTTCCCCGAGCGCGCTGCCGCCCTCGACCTGCCGGAGGCGGCCGGCGCCAACCGGGCGCTGTTCTACGACCGCGCCGGCCGGCCGCGGAGCGCCGCCGAACTCTATGCCAGCCTCTCGGCGGCGGCCCAGGGCGCCGCCGCCACCGACCTGACCGGCCTGCGCCAGGACGGCGCCGCGGCGCCGCAGGCCGTCTCGGCCTACGCCAGCGCGGCGACCGCGTTCGGCGGGACCTCGGACCTGCGCAGCCTGTTCCAGACGGACCAGCGCGGCGCGGCCTCCGACGCCGCGGCCCGGCTCTGGCAGGCGCGCAACAGCGCCGCGCCGGTGCAGCACGCGGCGCCGACCTATTTCCCGCGCTCCGACGCCGAGCCGCCGCCGCGCGTCGCCGTCGCGGAGCCCGCCGTCACGGGTGCCGTCACGGGTGCCGTCACGGGCGCGACGACCGAAACGGCGGTGACGCCGCCGGGCGCCGCCCTCCTCAGTCCGCCGCTGCCGCCCCGCCGACCCGCGGAACTCGCGGCCGCGGCGTCCATGTCCGGCAGCAGGACCAGCCTGTTCGCCCCCCGGAGCGGTCGATGATCATCCGCGACTTTCTGGCCTGGACGCAGGACGCCTCGGCCGAGCGCCGGGCCGAGGCGACCGCGACGCTGGCCCGGACCTACCTGTACGGCGACCTGGGCGCCAACGCGGCCTGGGAGGCCAAGACCGCGCTGCTCGCGCTCCTCGACGACCCGTCGCCCCTGGTGCGCCGGGCGCTCGCCGAGACCTGCGCGGCCTCGGCGCGGGCGCCGCGCCCGCTGGTCGTCGCCCTGTCCTCCGACGTTCCCGAGGTGGCGCGGCCGGTGCTCGCGCGCTCGCCGGTCCTCACCGACGCCGACCTTGTGGACGCGGCCGCCCTCGGCGACGAGGCCACCCGCGCGGTGATCGCCGCCCGGCACCACCTCTCGCACGCGGTCGCGGGCGCCCTGGCGGAGATCGGCGAGACCGACACGCTGGTCGTACTCGCGGCCAATCCGACGGCGAAGATCACCGCGGGCCGGATGCTGCGCATGATAGAGCGCCGCGGCGACGAGGCCGCCCTGCGCGAGGCGCTCCTCGCCCGCGCCGACCTGCCGCCGGAGGTGCGCCACGCCCTCGGGATCGCGGTGGCGCGGGCGCTCACCGACTTCGTCACCGACCGCGCCTGGCTCGGCGCCGAGCGCCTGGACCGGATGAGCCGCGAGGCCGGCGAGCGCGTCGCGCTCGAGGCCTGCGAGGGCTTCGGCGCGGCCGCCGTGACGCGACTGGTGACGCACCTGCGCGCGACCCGGCAGCTGACCGCGGGCCTGATCCTGCGCGCCGTGCTCTCGGGCCGGACGGACTTCGCGCTCGCCGCCCTGGCCGACCTGTCGGGGCAGGATCACGCCGGGGTCGCCCGGGCCATGCGCGACCCGCGCCTGTTCGCGGACCTGCACGACCGCGCCGGGCTGCCCGAAGCGCTCCTGCCGGCGATGCAGGCGGCGCTCTCCGCCTGGCAGGATCTCGCCCGCGCGGCGGCCCCGGTCCGGGGCACCGGCCTGTCGCGGCGCCTCATCGAATCCGCCATCGGAGCCTGCGGCGACCTGTCGGATCCGGACATGCACCCGGTCGTCACGCTGCTCAACCGCTACGAGGCCGAGGCGGCCCGCGACGAGGCGCGCGAGGTGGCCCGCGCCATCGCCGCCCAGGCGCTGGCGCGCGAGACCGCCCGCCGGGAAGCCGAGGCCGCCGACGCCGCGTGGCGCGCCGCCCTGGAGAGCCAGCGCCGAACGGCCTTCGCGGAGGAGAGCGATACGGCGACCCCTGTCGTCGTGGCGATCGCCGAAGCCGAGGACGGGCCTGCCGAGGCCGAGCCCGTCAACCCGGTGGGCGCGATCCTCGACGCGCTGCCCGAGCAGATCCTAGCTTGGTACCGGCCCGAGGAGGTCGACCCGGAGGTCCAGGCCGCGACCGACCTCGTGCTCGACGGTCTGGGCGACAGCATCCTCGATCATTTCCGAGCCAGCCGGGACCCCGCCGGGCCGGAGCCGGCCGCGAGCGAGGATAAGCCGGAGCGGATCGCCGCCTGATTGCCGCCTGGATCCGCCAAGCCTCGCCGCTCGGGGGAGCGATGGCTTCGGACATGTCCCGATATCGCCGGCTGCCGGGCGAGGAGCCGCGCTACGTCCTGGCGGAGGCGCGGACGCTGATCGCGGAGCGTGCCTACCTGTTCAGCCTCTACGCGGTCGACGTGGTCGCCTCAGACGGGCTGACCGGCCGACACGTTCTCGCCGTGCCGGTCGCGATCAGCGCGGTCTCGATCACGGTGGGCCTCGTCCTGACCGAGGCGGATTCCCGCAGGACCGAGGCGGGCGATCTCGCTGGCGTGGCGTCCCTCGCCCAGGCCGTGCAGGGCGGATACCGGCACTTCCGCACCTTTCCGGCGAACGAGCTCGGGCGTTTCGTGCTCTGACGGCGCAGATCCGGCACGGGCCCCCAGGCCCGAATCTCAGTTCGGCGGCCGATAGGCCTCCGGCGGCAGGTCGCGGAAGAAGGTCTCGCCGGGGGCCTGCCCCGGCGCCGGCTTGGGCGCGATCCCGCTGCCGCTCCCCTCGGTGATGTAGCGCTGGCCGCCCGGTTCCGGCAGCACCGGCGCGGGGGTCTGGGGGGTCGGCGGCACGATGTAGCGCTTCTGATCCGGCGCCCCGGCGCTCGGGGACGGTGCCGGCGGCGCGACGGGCGGTGCCGGGGGCGGTACGACGGGCGGCGTGACGGGCGACGCCACGGGCACCTGCGGCGGTGACGCGGCCGGCATCCGCACCGGCGGAACCTCGTCTCGGCGTACCTCGGCCGCGGCCGGCCGGCTCGGGCGGCGGACGGCGGCCCGCGGCGCGACCCGACGCTGCGGGACGCGCGCGACAACCGGCGGGGGGCGGGTGCCGGGCAGGGCGATCCGGAGGCCCTCCACCGCCCGCACGAGGTCGCCGAGGCTCGCCTCGGCGGTCCGGCACAGCCGGATCCGCAGGGAGATCGCGCGGCGCGCGAGCGGCTCCGCCTGGAACAGGGCGGGCGGCTGTCCGCCGGCGGAAGCGGCGCCGCGTCCGCCCTCGATCCACTGCCACGCGTAGAGGCAGTCGGCGCCGAGCGCGATGCCAACCGGGCCGTAGGCGTTCCGCAGCGGCGGCCGCACCGTCATCGCCTGCCCGGGAAACCGGACGGCGATCTCCCCCGCGATCCCGAACTCGCTGGGCTTAGCCAGCCGCGGCGGGAAGGCGAGGAGCAGGTCGGCGGTCTCCCGGCGCAGGGCGATCTCGGCGTGGTTGCGACCATCGCCGCCGGCATAGCGCAGCCGCTGGTCGAACCCGTCGCGCTCGCGCGTCTCGATCACCGCGGTCAGCGTCCCGGCGCCGGGCAGGGTCAGGACCGGGACCGTCTGCGCCCGCGCGACGGCGGGCAGCAGGAGACTCGCCAGGGCGCAGAGCCGGGCCGTGCGGATCGCCGCGCGCCTCACGGGGTCGTCCGCTCGGTCGTGGCGGAGGTGTCGTAGGCCGAGCGCGCGGGCAGCTGGAACCGCTTCGCCTCGGAATTCTCGGGTCGCCCGCGCTCCGCCTGCTGGTCCTGCCACAGGGTCCCGGCGGCGGGCGGCGACAGGAATTCGGGCTTGTCGACGCCGCGATAATCCGGAAGCAGGGCGTAGCCGAACCGCTCGTACGGCATCGGGCCCGCGCCGGGCACGCGCCGGGCCACCAGGGGCGGCGCCGGGGTCGCGGGCTCGCGGGCGTAGGTCCCCGCGGGAACGGGCTCCGCCAGGACCCGCACGAGCCCCGGCGGCGGGTAGCGGAGCGCGTTCTCCATGGAGACCGCCAGGGGAAACTCGTTGCGCTGCACGGCGAGGGGCTTGGCGTCCGCGCCGGCCGGCGGCAGGTCCGGCCGCGGCACCCGGTTGATCGGCGGCGTCTCGACCCGCGCCGCGGGCGCGGCGTGCCGACCGGGCGCGGGCCCGGCGGCGGC
>NZ_JBKFBI010000100.1:0-21873 GCF_053346095.1 Methylobacterium sp. A52T
GACATCGGCGGGGTGCTGGCCGGGATCGCGCCCGTAGGGCCCGGCGCCCCCGGAGCGGTCGGCCTCGGGGCCGGGCTCGCCCTGGCGCCCGCGCCCGAAGATGTCGCCGAAGCCGCCGCTGGCGCCCTTGGCCAGCAGGAGCATCAGCAGCGCCTTGACCAAAGGCGACATGCCCCCGGCCCCCTGCTTCTGCCCGCCGAACACCTGACCGAGCACGCCGCCGATCGCCGATTCGAGCAGTCCCATGCGCGTCTCCCCCGCAGACCCGGGCCGGACGGGCCCGGGCGAACAACAGTCCGGGGCGGGCGCGGGTTGCCTCGCTCAGCGGGCCGGCGTCGCGAGCGCCGCCTGCGCGGTGCCGCCGCCGCTGCCGGTGGTGGCGTCGGCGGGCTCGACCAGCGGCACCGTCGCGGCCGAGAGGATCAGTCCGGCCAGGAACAGGCCGGTGGCGGCGGCGCCGGCGCGGGGGCGCGGCAGGCGAACGGCGCGGCGTCGCGCGGGATGGGGACGATCGACGGTCCTGGGCATCGCGGCCTCTCCGGGTTCGGGGCGGGCCCTGGGGCCCTTTCTGCCGGAAAAACGCCGTCGGGGGGCGGAGAGGTTCCCGCGCCGTCAGGTCCGGCCGGCGAGGCGGCGTCCCAGCGCCCCGAGCAGGCAGGCCGCGCAGTAGACCGGCAGCATCAGGGCCGCGCCGTCGAGCCACAGGCCGGGCAGCCCGGGCACGAACCCGGCGATCGCCGCCGCGGCCACGAGCCCCGCGACCACGCAGAGCCCCAGCGAGGCGGCGAGGCGGTCCGGCCAGCCGACCAGCGCGCCGACCACGAGGCCGAGCGCGGCCGCCCCGGCGAGCCCGGGCCAGAATCCGGCGAGCAGCAGCGTCACGGCCGTCCGGCCTCCCTGCGGGCGCGATGGTGGCGCGCGGCGGAGCGGATCTCCCTCACGGCAGCAGCGCGAAGACGACGGGGCCGGCCGGCCCGCCCGGCCCGGCCGTGACCTGCTCCGGCCGGGCTCCGGCCTGGAGGAGATACTCCACCACCGCCTGGGCGCGCAGGCGCGGCAGGTCGACCGGCGGCTCGTCGGGCGCCTCGGCGGGCTTCTTCGCCGCCGCCTTGCCGGGCGCGGCCGGCTCCTTCCTGGCCGCGCCCGCCTTGCTCCGATCCTTCGTCGCGTCCTTGGCCGTGTCCTTGGCCGTGTCCTGGGCCGCGACTTTGGCCGCGTGCGTCGCGGCTTCCTTGGCCGCCGGGACCGGCGGCGCGGGTGTGGCCGGCTTGGCGGCGTCGGCGACCCGGGTCGGCTCGGCGGTCGCGCCCTCCCCCGGTGCCGGTCCGGCGGCCGGGGTCGCGGGCGGCTTGGCCGGGTCGGCGGGGCCGGAGACCGCGACGCGCAGCGACGGGCAGGTCTTCGCCAGGGCGGCCAGCGCGTCGAGGGTCGGGTAGAAGGCGGGCGTCAGCACGGCGCCGCCCGCGGGGAAGTGCAGGTCCGCCCCCGCCAGGGCGGCGGTGAAGTCGGCGCGGCAGGTGGCGGGGTCGCGCCGCTCCGCGGCGTCCCGGGCCGTGACGCTGGCCTGCCCGGTCCAGCCCGGGGGCAGCGCCTCGGCGAGCCGGTCGGGGGTGCGCGCGGCGCCCTCCCGGTAGAGGCTCTCGCCGGTGAGCGTCACGGCGCGGTCCGAGACCGCGACGGTCCCGTCCGCGAGGTTCGTCACCAGCGGGGCGGCGGCTGCCAGCGCGTCCCCGAGATCCGGTGGGGCGCCGTCGGCGAGGCGGGTGCGGTCGATGACCGGCTCCCGGAACAGGCGCGGGCGCAGGGCGGCGAGCACCCGCTCCCGGGTCGCCGCGTCCGGCAGGTGGCCGGTGAGGGTGACGGCGTCGGCGGTCCGGCGGATCGCCACCCGGTAGGGCGAGAGCGGCCGCGCCGTGAGCGCCACCCGCCCGGCCGCCACGCCGACGGGCCGGCCGTCGCGCATCAGCGCCTCGGCGTCGGGGAGCGCCTGTCCGTCGATGGCGTCGCCGGTCACCGAGACCGCCCCGTCCCGGAACACGACCTGCCCGGACTGGATCAGCTCGGCGAGCTTGAACGCGAAGGCGATGAGGCTCTTCGGGTCGATCGCCGGGTCGAGCCCCCGGGCGGCCAGGAGCCGGTCCTGCACGGTGCCGCCCGCGGCGGCCTCGGTGGCGGCGCGCAGGGCGGCCTCGCGGTCGGCCGCCGAGGGGGCGAAGCCGTCGAGGACGATGCCCCGGCCCGATTTCTCCACGGCGAACCGGTACGCGGCCACCTTCGGGGGCAGGATCTCGACCCGCCCGACGCTGAACCCCTCCGGCGGGTCCGACAGGGCGGCCCGCAGCGCCTCGTAGGCCGGCACGTCGAGGGCCTCGCCCGACAGGCTGAGGACGGTGTCGCTGAGCGCCGCCCGCCCGCCCTTGGCGAGACCGGAGAGCCGGGCCGCGAGGAACGCGGCCGCGCCGGCGAAATCCGGCGGCGCGCCCCGGGCGGCCCGGGCGGTGTCGTCGAGGCCGGTGCCGGGATCGAGGGCGCCGGTGATCCGCGCCTCCAGGGCCCGCCGGCCGATCTCCACCGGGCGGCTGCCTTCGAGGGCGATCCGGTTCTGACCCGTGCGGATCGCCGCCCACTGGAACGGCGCGGCGGTCTCCACGATGCCGAGTTCGGAGACGATGCGGCGCGGGCCGTCGAGGGCCGCGAGGCGGGACAGCACGGTGGCGCGCTCGGCGACGTCCGGCGCCTCGCCGGCGGCCACGAGGTCGCGCCCGACGGCTTCCAGGCGCAGCCACGGCTCACCGGTGGCGGTGGCCGTGCCGGCGGCGATAGCCGCGCCCTCCGCCGCGAGGCCGTCGGCGATCCGCGGGGCGGCGTAGAGGGTCGCGCTCGCCCAGATCAGCGCGAGGGCCGGAAGGCCGGCGAGCCAGCCGGCGCCGCGCAGGCCTTGGGCGAGAGTTTCGGGCAACGGCACGGTCGCAGGTTCGGGACGCGGGGTCAGGCGGATCCGGTGCCGAGAGCACACCGCCTTTCCGGCAGCATGAAGGCCGGCGGCCTCCTTTCTCCCACGGGTCAGCGCCGCGCCGCGTCCCTGCGCCGCCGGAACCGGCCGGACGCCCTCCGGTTTCCGAGCCAGACCCCGTCCCCCGCCTGAGGAGCGTGCCATGCGGACCATCCTCGCCGCCGCCCCGCTGCTGGCGATCGCCGTCCCGGCCGGGGCCCAGAGCCTGTCGGCATCGCTGGAGCCGATCACCCCCGTCGCCAATCCGGGCCAGCTGAGCCTCGGCGGCAGTTCCACCACCGGGCCGTTCCCGACCGTCTCGGCGCAGACCGGCGGCCTCGTGAATGCCGGTCAGCTGAGCTTCGGCGGTGGCGGTGGCGGGGGCGGCGGCCGCATCGGCGCGTCGGGCGGCCTCTCGGCCGGGACGACGCTCGGCACCACGACCGCCGGTTCGGGCGGGGCGGGCCAGCTCGGCGGCCTGGGATCCACCGCGACCGGCGGTTCCGGCGTCACCGGCACGACTCTCGGGACCGGCGGGACGATCGGCGCCACCGGTGCCCGCGGCGGCCTCAGCGGCGCGTCCCGCACGGGCCTGGGCTCGACCGCGGGGAGCCTCCTGACACCGACCCTCGGAACGGGCGGTCTCGGCGGTGGGTCGGGCCTGTCCCCCGGCCTGGGCACCGGGTTCTCGGGAGCCGGCCTCGGCGCAGGTGTCGGCGCAGGTGTCGGCGCAGGTGTCGGCGCAGGTGTCGGCGCAGGTGTCGGCGCAGGTGTCGGCACAGGTGTCGGCGCAGGCGTTGGAGTCGGTGTCGGCACGGGCCTCAACGCTACCGGAAGCCTCGGCTCCCCGCGCGCGACCGGCTCGTCCGGCGTCGCGTCGGCCGGTCTCGGCAGCGGCGTGGCCGCGTCGGGCATCGGCGCGACGGGCGCCACCCTGTCCCCCGGCGGTCTGTTCGGGCTGTTCGGACTGTTCGGGCTCGGGACCGGAACGGCCGCGAGCGGGGCCACGGCCGTGGCGGTTTCCGGGGCGGGCGGCGCCGGCACGGGCGGCGCCGGGATTCCCGGGACGCCCGGGCTGCCCGCGGACGATCCCGCTCAGGCGGCCCGAGCCCTGCCGACCGGCGGCGGGGCGATCGGCGGTGCCGGCATCGGTGGCGCGGCGGCCGCGCCGGTCCGGACCGGCGACCTCTGCGGCGGGCCCTTCGCCGAAGCCTGCCTCGGCCAGGGGTTCTGAGCGGCCTCCGGGGCCGGAACCGCGCCGAACCGCTGCCGTTCCTTCTGTGCCGGCACCTCGGCCGGGACAGGAGACAGAGATGAACGTCATGCTGGGCCGCGTCTCGCTCGCGGCCGCTCTCGTGATCGGCGTCTCGGGCGCTGCCCTGGCGCGCGATGCCGGACCGAAGGCCCACGGTGCCAAGGGCACGGCCGGCCTGCACGGGATCGGCTTCAACGAGCCGAAGTTCCGCTCGGACCTGCGCACCGGCAAGGAGCAGCCCTACACGTGGCCGGTGAGCGACCGCTATCGCCCGGTCTCGCAGCCCTTCTACGGTCGGGCCTACTGAGGCACCCGGCGCACGCTCCGCCGAATGGATGAGTGGCGGCGCCCCGCTCCGCCGCGCACAACCGGGGCCGGCCCCGTTCCGTCATCGGAGCGGGCGCCAATCCGGCGATGGCCCAGAGGCACGGGGTCCGTGGCGTGCCGGCTCCCGAGGCAGGAGAGTGTGATGCATCCGCTGAACCGGCGCGTCGTCGCGGTCCCGGCCGTCGCGCTTCTGGTCGTCGCGCCCCTGCCGGGGCGCGCGGGCGAGTTCGCGCAGGTCCCGCCGGTGCCGGGCATGGCCCTGACCCTGCCCGATCCCGGCATGGCAAACGGGGCGCCCGCGCCCGCTCCGACGGCGGCACCGACCCCCGCGCCGGCCGCGGAGCCGCCCGCTCCGGTCAGGGCGGCCTCCGTTCCGGCGGTCGAGCGCCGGTTCCGGGGCCTGGGCAGCGGGCTCTCGTCGATCGACGGGCAGCTCCCGAACCAGCGCACCGGCCAGCGTCACCAGCACGTGGTCCGCGACATCTGCATCGGCTGCTGATCCGATCCGCCCCCGGCGCGGCGCCGGCTAGTGCGGCGCCCGCGCTCGGGAATTCGCCTGGATCCAGCGCGGCGAGAGGATGTCGCCGGCCTCGGTGATGATCCAGGGCTGGGCCTCGCCGGATTCCATCGCCGCGATCGCGACGGCGAGGGCCTCGCGCAGGGTCGCGAACGGCCGCCCCTCCGCGGCGCGGGCCGGTGTGCCCTTGGGCCAGATGGTCAGTTCGGCTCGTCGGTCGAGGTCGGAGGGCGTCATCGGCGCTCTCGTGGTGCTTCGCAGGGTGCTTCGGCGGGATGTGGGCGTTCTACCGTGCCTGTGTGACGCGGATCTGGCGCCGCGGTCTCCGCTTCGTGTTACGGGCCGCGACGCCAGCAACGCGCGCGCTCGCCCGGCGGTTTCGATCGGTCCGGGGGCGCGCGCGAAAAACAAATCACCCGCTCCTCAAGTTTGATTTGAGAACGCGCCGGTGGAAGTTTAGTTCATTTGCATCGAATGCATGGCGCACGGGATCGGCGCCTGAATTCACGGCTGAGAATTCCCGGTAAACACTGCAATACCGTGCCGTCATGGCGATATGGTGCAATGCGAAAAATGCATGCCGCGACGCACAAATCCGTGGTCTCATGCGCTGGTTGATCGCATCCCGCGGTCGACACCGCGATCGAACCGGAGACGCACCATGCGCACGATCCTCATCCTCGCGTCGGCCGCGCTCACGTCGGCGGCCTTCACGGGTCTCGCCGCCGCCGACGACCGCCTGCACCTGACGCCGCCGCTCTATCGCGACCAGGCCCGGGCCGCCCAGCAGATCCGCGCGATCCACGACCTGACCACCACGCCCCAGCCCGTCGCCGCGCCGGCGACCGTCAATCGGACGGTCTCGTCCCTCGGCCGGCCGATGGTCCAGGCCGCCGTCGAGGCGAGCCGCTGAGCCGGCTGCCGGAGACGGAGCGCCCCGGGCGGCTCCGTCTCCGGCCGACGCTCAGACGATGTGCAATTCCTGCGCGGCCACCGACGGTTCCACGCCGCGACGGATCAGGCGCCGCGTCCGCGCCCGCTGATCCCGCACGGTGCTGAGGGCGGTCCCCGCCGCGCGGTACCCCTCGAACCACAGATCCGCCCACGCATACTGCGCCGCCATCGCGAGCAGGACGGCGTTCTCGGCCTGTCTCAGGCCCAGCCGCAGGCTCTCATCCGCCAGGCGGCCAACCTCCCCGTACATCATCTCCGACTCCGCGTCCGAACACGGCCGGCAGCGCCGCGAAGGGCCGCCGGCCACCCGCCCAGAGGCCGCTCGGCTCTCCCGCTCAGTGCGACGCCGCCCCGGCAACGTCGCGAGCCGCGGCCGCCGCTTCCCGGGCCGCATCCTGCCGTCGCACCACGGTCGTGCGGACCGTGTCGGGCGCGCGCCGCGCCGCTCCGACGACGCTTCCGAAGGCCGTCCGCGCCTGCTCGAGACCGGTCTCGGCGACGTCGCGGATCCGGGTCGGGACCTCGTGGCCCGACGACTGTGCCATGCACTGCGCCATGCACTGTCCCATGCGTGGTCTCCTGTCGGCCGCCCTCCGGGTGCGGCCGGCCCGTTTGTGCATCGCGCATGGACCGGCGTCCAGGGACCGCCCGCGCCTCGGCGCGACCGGTCAGATCTCCGTCTCGCGTCGGACGATCGCCTCTTCCCCGCTGCCCTTCTGCGCGAGGCCGACCTCGGGATCCTCGGTCGGGATCGTGGCCGGCGCCGCCTTGCCGCGCTCCGCCGGGGGCTCGTCCGCCTCGCGCGCGTCCGGTCCGCGGCTCGTCGGGTCTGGGGTCTCGCGCGCGCGCGTCATGCGGTCTCTCCCTGCCTGCAGCCAACGCGACGGGGCGTGTGCGGGTCCCGGGGCTCCGTCACGATGGCGGGAGGCGCGACGCGGATCGCGGCTCTATATGGGAGGTGCGAGCAGGGAGAGTGGTGTGTTCACCGTCAAGGGGATTGATCCGTCCGGGCGCGTCATGACGTTCGCCTGCGGGACGGACGAGCAGGCGATGGAGAAGACCTGGGAGCTGGCCCGGCGCGGCTTCCGCGAGATCACGGTCGCCGATCCGAAGGGCAAGGAACTCTCCGCGGCCGCCTTCGAGCGCTCGCTCAACATCGACTGGGAGTGACGCGCGTCGGCGCGCGCCGGGGGCGCCGCCGCCCCCGAGCCTGCCGACGACACTGGCCGCGCCCAGCGCCGGTCGACCCGAGGCAGGCGCCTGTCAGGTCGCCTCGAGTTCGCGCCAGAGATTCGCGCGGCCCGACCGCGCCGTCTCGGGGATGTCGGTCGTGGCGCCGATCTCCTCCGCCTTGCGCCAGATGGCGCGGCAGACGAGGATCTCGCTGCTCGCATCGATGCTGAGGATGAAGCTGTCCGGAACGATCTCGGCATCCGGGAGCGCGACCCGCACGCCGCCGGCCGACCGGTCGTAGACGATGCACGGCAAGCTTCGATGCTCGTCGACCGAGATGCTGCCGGTCTCGTTGAGAAGCGTGCGTGGAGCGCTGCGTCGTTCGAACATCACCGCCTCGAGAACCTCTGCCCGACAGGATCGGTCACCCGGGTTCAAGGGCGGTTTGCGAAATGCCTCGAATTGTCGGGATGCTGCCGTCCCTGTGAATTCTGCGCTCTTCATGCGCGCTCGGCCGGAGGCCGGATGCGCGGAGCACCGCCGCCCGCCGAGCGACGGGGGCGACGGAGCCGCAGGGACGGAGACGGCCTCGGTCGGACCGCTCGGCGCGTGTGACCTGCCTCAGGATCGACCTACTCGGTCACGACCTCGACGAGGGTGGTGAGGAAGCCCAGCGCGACGGCCCCGATGCCGCCCATGAAGGCCGCATCCCACCCGGCGAACTCCCTCGACTGGGGCGCGCGCAGGAAGGCGAACAGCGTCACGGCGGCCCCGCAGACGACGAGAGCGAGGGCCAGCAGAATCGATCGAGACATGGCGTTTCCCTATGCGCCGGTCTCGCGGCCCCTGTGGGCTCTTGTAAACGGACGAGTGCGACCGGCTTGATCTGTTCAGTCTCTTCCGTCGTCGAAACATGACAGACGAGAGCGCGGTGAACAAGGCGCTCATCTGTTCCGCACTGCGGAACAGCGGCCGGAATGCCGCTCTCATCTGGTCCGCGCCGGACTGACGTCGCGCGCGCCGCCAGGGCTGACAGTCACGAGGGGTATCGACCGGCCGGCCGCGGGGAGTGGCCCGCCGGGACGGGATCCGGCGCGGTCAGTCGATGAAGACGCGGACGCCGTCCGTGTTGAGGAGGTCGCGCTGGTCGGCGCACCATTGCTCCGGTCCGACCGCGGCGATCTCGTCCGCGACCCGCCGGCCCTCCTCGGCGATGGCGGTCCGGGCACGCTGGTGGCCGAGGCCGGCGTCGAGGGCTCGGCGGACCGTGCGGGACAGGCCCTCGGACACCGTGTCGTCGATGGTGTAGAGCTTGCGGCAGTGCAGGACGATGCCGGCCTGCGCGCCGACGATCCGCACGAGACCCCGGATCGTCTCCGCGCGCTTGGTGTCGTCCGCCTCCTCGGCGGCCCGGGCGGTGCCCGGCACGACCGCCGTTCCCAGGAGGGCGGCGAACAGCAGGGCGCGAGTCATCCGGGGCATTCCTTCTGGCCGATGCCGGAGCCGTCTCCGGAACGCCGCACCGGGCGGGCCGCGCCCGCCCCGTCAGATTTGGCCGGTCACTTCCGGGCGGCCATCAGGTCGTGGGTCAGGACGGTCAGCTTGCCGATCAGGTTGCTGATGTCGGAACCCTTGCAGGACCATTGCGTGCCGACCGCCTCGCCGTCGGCCGAGACGGAGACGACCGCCACCGAGCGCAGGCGACCCTCGCGGGCCAGGGCCAGCTGATCCTGCAGCACGGCGATGATCGACGCGGTGTCCTCGTCCACGACCGCGGGCGCGATATGCGCCGGGAACGGCACGACCGAACTCGTCATCGTCTGCTCTCGCTTCATCTCGCCGACCCCTTCGGTAGCATCCTCGGGCCCCGGCGTGCGCATCAGCTTTGTGCAGAGTGTGGCAGCTTGTCCGTGTCCCGCGATGTCCTGGACGTGTGTGGCGACGATGCAACGGTCTCGGCGCGGCTCCGGGCCGCGCGGCGGCACGAGGCGCCGGGCTCCGCGGCGCTTCGTTACGAGGGGCCCCGCCGAGCGGGGCGCCCCCGGAGGTCGTCATCCTCAGGCGGCCTTGCGGCCCTTGCGCTCGCGCTCGGCCATGGCGCCGGGCTGGCCCAGGCCGATCGCCTTGGCGAGGGCGGAGCGCTGCTCGGCGTAGCTCGGCGCGACCATCGGATAGTCCGCCGGCAGGCCGTAGCGGTCGCGGTAGCTGCGCGGATCCAGGCCGTGGCTGGTCAGGTGGCGCTTCAGCGTCTTGTAGGTCTTGCCGTCGATGAAGCTGACGATCCCGTCGTGCCGGACCGACTTGCGGATCTGAGCCGCGCTCGGCTTCTCGACCTCGGCCTGCGGAACCGCCCCGATCTCCGCCGTCAGAGTCCCGGTGACGAGCCCGCTGATCGCGCCGTGGACGCGCGCGATCAGAGCCGGAAGCTCCGCGGCCGGCACCGGATTGTTCGACACGTAGGCGGCGACGATATCGCCCGCCAGCTCGATGAAGTTGGAGTTGGGCCCTGTGGTTTCTTCTGACACTGTAAGATTCCTGGTGTGCCCCTCGCCCGGGATCTGCTACTTTTGAGCACTGAATGCAAGTTACAAAACCGTTGGCGGGCCGCTTCCGGTGCATGATCGGGGTGCCCGCCGCGGAGATCGGCCGACCATTTCTGGCGATTTCCGGCGGAGTATTTCCGAGCGCCGTCCGAGTCGGCCCATCGACTGCGGTAGAGTTTCCGCTCTGCAGAACGACCAGAACGTGCATCTGGCGGACTTGAAGTCGGCCCGGGCCGGCCGATGGGCCGTTCCGCCGTCATCCGCGGTGACGCGGCGCCCCGGTCGTGGCATGGCGCGGCCATGCTGATGCTCGCCCTCCTCATCGCCCTGCTGGCCGTCGTGGTCGCCATGTTCGTCCTGCGGCGGTGGACCGGGCGGCTGGCCTCGCTCGCGACGCTCCTGGCCGGAGCGATCATGGTCCTGTGGCTCGCCGAGGTCGGCCTGCTTCCCGGGACGCAGGGCCCGTTGACGGCGTACCGCCCCCTCGTGCCCGGGCTCGACCGGTAACGGTTCGGTAAGCGTGCCGGCGGAGCATGCGGCATGCCCACGCTCTCCGCCCCGCGCCTGCTCACGTTCCTGGTGTCGGCCGTGCTGATCGGCCTCGCCGTGGCCAGCCTGTACACGCGCATCCCGATGGTCGGAAAAACCGTCGTGGCGCACCGGCAATGGTTCTTCATCGGCGCCTACGCCCTGCTCGCCCTCGGGGTGACCACCCGCAGCCTGTAGCGGACCGCGCCGCGGTCCGTTCGCCACCGCGCGCCGCGCCGAGGAGGCCGGAATGGCCCTGAAGACCACCTACCTCGTGCAGCCGTTCGAGCTGCACAGGAACCGCCTGCGGCCGGCCCGCCAGGAGCCCGCGCAGAGCGAGTTCGGCGCCCTCAAGAAGGCGGAGGCGCTGGCCGCCCGCATGCCGGGCGCGGCGGCCCTCAGGGTCGTGGCCGACGACGAGACCGGGGAACTCGAGGGCGTCACGATCCTCGGCCAGTTCGGGACCGTTCCGGACGATTTCGCCGAGAGCCTGCTGGGGGGCTGACGCCGCCCGCGGGCGCCGGCTTACATCCGGCCGCGTCTGGGGGTGCGACACGGGCGACCTCCGATTGCGGCCCTCCGGAAACTACGTAGAAACAGCGGAGACAGATCCTTGCGAGCTCCGGCGCTCGCCGAGCTCGCATCCGTGCCCCGCTATTTCATCGACCTCCACGACGGCGCCAACTTGGTTCGCGACCGCGACGGCTTCGATCTTCCGGATCTCGCCGCGGCGCGGGCGCAGGCGGTGCGCATCCTGACGCGGCTCGCGCAGGGCTTGACCGATCCGATGGAGCGGCAGGATTACGTGCTCGCCGTGCGCGACGAGCAGGGCGCGGTCCGCCTGCGCCTGCGGCTCTCCTACGATGTCGAGGGCGGCTGACGGCCCGGCCGCGCGCGGGTTGGGAAAGCGGGAGATCGCATGCGACGCTCAACAGGTCTGACCGGCCCCCTCGCGGCGGCGCTCCTGCTGCTCGTCGCCGCCGGACCGGCAGGGGCGCAGACCGCGCCGCCCCCGCCCACGGGATCCGCCGCGGCGACGGCCGACAACGCCGTGCTGCTGACGGTCTTCCTGCGCCACGACCAGTCCCGCCCGCTGGCGGAGCTGAACGCGCAGCTCGCCAAGCAGGGCTTCTACAAGGCCTTCCCGCCGCCGGGCATCGAGGTCGTCTCGTGGAACGTCGTCATGGGGATCGGGCAGATCATCGTCCTGCGGCTGCCCGCCTCCCGCCTGCGCGAGGTCAACCGCGTCCTGGAGGATACCGCCTGGGGCGCGTACCGGACCGAGTTCTACCCGACCTACGATTACAGGGCCGTGGGCCTCGCGGAGCACGAGAAGGCGCGCTGAGGCCGTCCCGGCCGCCTCAGGCCGGGGCCGCGCCGCCCGATTCGACCGGCCCGAGATCCAGCGCGTCGTCCCACAGGTAGGGGTGGCCGAGGCGCTTGGCCGCGTACATCGCCGCGTCCGCCCGCTCCACCAGGGCCTGCGCCCGGGTGGCGTGCAGGGGCGCGCAGGCCACGCCGATCGCCGCGCCGATGCGGATCGGCGATCCGGTCCCGAGATCGTACGGCTCGGCGAGGCGCGCCTGGAGGCGCAGGGCGAAGCCGAGGGCCGGCGCCGGCGCCGCGTCGCCGAGCAGGATGGTGAACTCGTCGCCCCCGAGCCGCGCGGCGCAATCCCCCGCGCCGAGCGCCGCCCGCAGGCGCTCGGCCAAGTGTCGCAGGAGCGCGTCGCCCACCGCGTGCCCGTGGCGGTCGTTCACCGGCTTGAAGCCGTCGAGGTCGAGGCACAGCAGCGCGCAGGGCGCGCCGTCGAGGTCGGCTAGGGTCCGGTCGAGCCGGGCCGCGAAGAGGTGGCGGTTCGGCAGGCCGGTCAGCGGGTCGTGGTGGGCCATGTAGCGCAGGAGCGACTCCGCCCGGCGGCGCTCGGTCACGTCCTCCCACAGGGCGGTCCAGCCGCCGCCGGCCTGCGGGTGCAGCGTGATCGCGACCTGGCGCCCGTCCGCGAGCGTCTGGACCACGGCGTCGGTCGCGCCCCGGGCGAGGAGCCGCCGCCGCGCCGCCCAGAGGCCGCAGGGATCCCGGTCGGCCGGGACCGCCCCCGCGGCGCTCGCCGCGCCCACCGCCCGGGCATGCATGCCGGGCCGGATCCGGTTCGCGGGCGGGCCGAACAGGCGCCGGAACCCGTCGCTCACGAACAGCAGCCGGTCGGCGGAATCGAACAGGCACAGGCCGTGCGGCAGCGAGTCCAGCGCCTGGACGATGCCGGGTCCGAGCTTGCGCCCGCGGCTGAGCCCGTCCTGGCGCCGGTCGCAGGCCGCCTGCCGGTGGCGCCGCGCCAGCCTCGTCGCCGCCCTGCCCGCCTCCGCCGCCATGGCCGGTCCCCCGAAGCGCCCGACAGCGTCGTCGGGCGATCGCCGGAACGTGCCGGCTCGGAAATTAGTCTCCGGTCTTCATAGAATGGGATTCCTTTCGCCAACCTTGACGAAAGTCGTGCGCGTTGAGCGATCGGGGCCGAGATTGACCATCCGCAAGTTGAGACCGCGATCCAGACGCGCGAACTCTGTCGGTCGACACGCCGACGCGGTCGAGCCGCGCCGACGTCCCGGGTGCCGCCGCACGGTCCCGGGACGACGTCTATCGGCGGCGCCTCAGGGTGCGTCGTGCGGGCCGTGATGGCCGTCGAGCACCGTGTCGCTGGTCGGGACCGTCGCGGCGACGGCCTCGGCGCGGCGGAGATCCGGCGCGGTCGCCTCCTCCACGAAGGCCGCCACGGCCTCGGTCAGCGGCAGCGTGCGGGTCTGCTGGCTGCCGAGCCGCCGGATCGAGACCGTGCGCTCCTCCGCCTCGCGGCGGCCGAGCGCCAGCAGCACCGGCACCTTGGCCAGCGAGTGCTCGCGGACCTTGTAATTGATCTTCTCGTTGCGCAGATCCGCCTCGACCCGCAGGCCCGCGCGCTCCAGGGTGCGGATGACGTCGCGGGCGTAGGCGTCGGCCTCGCCGGTGATCGTCGCCACCACGACCTGGACCGGCGCCAGCCACAGGGGGAAGTGCCCGGCGAAGTGCTCGATCAGGATGCCGGTGAAGCGCTCCATCGAGCCGCAGATCGCCCGGTGGACCATCACGGGCGGCTTCCGGGCGCCGTCGGCGTCGATGTAGAAGGCGCCGAACCGCTCGGGCAGGTTGAAGTCCACCTGCGTGGTCCCGCACTGCCAGTCGCGGCCGATGGCGTCGCGCAGCACGTACTCGAATTTGGGCCCGTAGAACGCGCCCTCCCCCGGGTTGACCGCCGTCTTGATCCGGCCGGCCGACTGCTCCTCGATCTGCGCCAGCACGCGGGTCATCACGTCCTCGGCGTGGTCCCAGAGGGCGTCGGAGCCGACGCGCTTCTCGGGCCGCGTCGAGAGCTTCACGACGATCTGGTCGAAGCCGAAATCCGCGTAGGTCGAGAGGATCAGGTCGTTGATCTTCAGGCACTCGTCGGCGAGCTGGTCCTCGGTGCAGAAGACGTGGGCGTCGTCCTGCGTGAAGCCGCGCACGCGCATCAGCCCGTGCATGGCGCCGGACGGCTCGTAGCGGTGGACGATCCCGAACTCGGCCATGCGCAGGGGCAGGTCGCGGTAGGATTTCAAGCCGTGCTTGAAGATCTGCACGTGGCCCGGGCAGTTCATCGGCTTGAGGGCGAACCAGCGCTTGTCCTCGGCCTCCTCGCCGGCGGACTGCGCGGCGAACATGTTCTCCCGGTACCAGCCCCAGTGGCCGGAGGTCTCCCACAGGGCCTTGTCGAGGATCTGCGGGGCGTTCACCTCGGCGTAGTCGCCGCGCAGGCGCCGGCGCATGTAGGCGATCAGCTCCTGGAAGATCGTCCAGCCCTTGGCGTGCCAGAAGACGACGCCCGGCCCCTCCTCCTGGAAGTGGAACAGGTCCATCTCGCGGCCGAGCCGGCGGTGGTCGCGGCGCTCGGCCTCCTCCAGCCGGTGCAGGTAATCGTCGAGATCGGCCTGGTTCGCCCAGGCCGTCCCGTAGATGCGGGTCAGCATCGGGTTGTTCGAGTCGCCGCGCCAGTAGGCCCCCGCGACCTTCATCAGCTTGAAGGCGGTGCCGACCTTGGCCGTCGAGGTCATGTGCGGGCCGCGGCAGAGGTCAAACCACTCGCCCTGGCGGTAGATCTTCAGGTCCTCGCCCGGCGGGATCGCGTCGACCAGCTCGACCTTGAAGCCCTCGCCCTTGCCGGCGAACAGCGCCCGCACGTCCTCGCGCTTCCAGACTTCCTTGGTGAACGGAGCATCGCGCGCGATGATCTCGCGCATCTTCGCCTCGATCTTCGGGAAGTCCTCGGGCGTGAACGGGGTCTCGCGATGGAAGTCGTAGTAGAAGCCGTTCTCGATCACCGGGCCGATCGTGACCTGCGTCTCCGGCCAGAGCGCCTGCACGGCCTCGGCGAGCACGTGCGCGCAGTCGTGGCGGATCAGCTCCAGGCTGCGCGGGTCGGTGCGGTCCAGGAACTCGATGCGGGCATCGCGGTCGATCGGGTCGTCGAGGTCGGCGACCGTGCCGTCGAGCGCCATGGCGACGGTGCGCTTGGCCAGCGACTTGGCGATGCCCTCGACCACGGCCCGGCCGGTCGTGCCGGCGGTGATCTCCCGCGTGTTGCCGTCGGGGAAGGTGAGAATCGGCATGGTACGAGCGTCTCCGGGCTCAGTCCTGCATACGGGGCAGGTAAGCGGTTTCGAGGGAGCGGCCGTGTAGACCGATTTCTCGGGCGAGGGAACAACGGTGCGGCGCAACTCCGCGCATCCCTGCCCTTCGTCCGCCGTTCGGACACGCATGATCGTCCCCGCGCGCGGTGTGGCGCCGGGGGCATGGCCCGGGAGGCGAGCACGAGGGACGCGGGACGCTGCGGGATCGCTCACGGGACGCCGCGGACAGGAAGAGCAAAATAGGAAAAACGGTCACGATCGGAAGGCCGCGGGTCGTCTCGGCGCGTGAGTGCGAGACGCGGGTCCCCTCTCCCGTGCGGGAGAGGGACAGGGTGAGGGATCAGGCCTGCCCGGACGTGGCTCGACGCCGACGCACGGTGATGGTCGGCCCGATCCGGATCCGTCGTATCCCTCACCCCAGCCCTCTCCCGCACGGGAGAGGGGGCACGGCGCGGATGTCCCGATCGGGGACGCCCGCCGTCCTGACCGCCGCAGCACGATCGGGAGCGGCCCCGGGATGACGCGCCTCCCCCAATGCCGGGGCCGGGGCTGGCGGGCGACCCCGTCCGGCGACATGCTGGCGCGGCGCCTCCCCCGCACGGACAGGGGCGGCCGGACACTCGGAACAGGGACACCCGCATGGCCGCGCGCCTCGCCCTCCTCGGCCTCGGCGCGATGGGGCACCCCATCGCCCGCAACCTCGCGGCCAAGCGGGGCTCCGACGCCGAGACGCTCGTGGCGATCGACACCGACCCGGCGCGCCTCGCCGGTCTCGCCGCGCCGGGCCTCGTCGCCACCACCGATCCCGGGCAGGCCGCCGGCGCCGACGTGCTGTTCCTGTGCCTGCCGAACGGCGACGCCGTCGAGGCGGCCCTCCTCGGGGACGGCGCCCTGGCGGAGCGCCTCGCCCCGGGGGCGGTCGTGGTCGACCTCAGCACCATCGCGCACGCCGAGGCCCTCACGGTCGGCCGCGCCGTGGCGGCGACCGGGCGCGCCTTCGTCGACGCGCCCGTCTCCGGCGCGCCGGCCGGCGCCGAGGCCGGGACGCTCACCGTGATGTGCGGCGGCGCGGCCGGGGCGGTCGCGCGGGTGCGCCCGCTGCTGGAGCGGATCGGCACGACGATCCTGCACATGGGCCCGGCCGGGTCCGGCCAGCTCACCAAGACGATCAACAACGTGCTCTACGACATCAACATCGCGGCGCTGGCCGAGGTGCTGCCGATGGCCGTCGCCATGGGGCTCGACCCCGATCAGGTCGCCCAGGTGGTCACGACGGGCACGAGCCGGAGCTACGCGGCGCAGTACTTCGTGCCGCGGATCCTCCGGGGCCAGTTCGACGAGGGCTACCCGATGGGGGCGGCCTACAAGGACCTCGTCGCCGCCGCGGCGGTCGCGGCGGAGAACGGCTTCCCGATGCCGGTCACCGCGGCCGCCACCGCCACCTACCAGACCGCCCTGCGCCAGGGCCACGGCGACCGGGACAAGGGCGCCATGGTGCTGCCGTTCGAGGACCTGCTCGGTGTCCGGGTGCGGTCGCGGCCGTAGGGGCCGGCCGTAGGGGCCGTCGGGCGGTCGATCCCGACCGGCCCGCCAGCGCCCTGGAGCTTACGGCAGCTCGAGCACGTCCTTCAGCGGCACGACCGCCAGGACCTGCCCCGACGCGTCGGCGATCTCGAAGGCCTGCCCGGCCAGCACCGCGCCGTCGACCCGCTGGATCTTCAAGAGCGCCCGGGCGGAGCGCTCGGCCTCGGTGCGGGCGGCGTCGAGATCGGGCAGGTCGGCGCCGTCGAGATCCTCGACCAGCCACTGACCGTCCCGGATGTGCAGGTAGAAGTGCGGCATAACCGCAGAACCGCGCTTACCGCCTCCGGTTGCGTCCCGGCCGCGTTGCGCGGACCGCGTGTGGCCTTTCGGTCACTCCGCGGCCTCGGTCTCCGGCACGGCGGCGTGGCCCGACCGGGGCGGGAGCACCGGCGCGTCGGCGCGCTGGAGCACCTCCAGGGCGGCGTCGGCCTCCCGCTGGCGGTCCCAGAGCGCCGCGTAGACGCCCCCGGCCTCCAGCAACGCGGCGTGGGTGCCGCGCTCGACGATGCGGCCGTGGTCGAGGACCAGGATCGCGTCGGCGTTGACCACCGTCGACAGCCGGTGGGCGATCACCAGGGTGGTCCGGCCGCGGCTGACCCGGTCGAGCGCCGCCTGGATCTCGGCCTCCGTGAAGGAGTCGAGCGCCGAGGTCGCCTCGTCGAGGACCAGGATCGGCGGCGCCTTGAGGATCGTGCGGGCGATGGCGACCCGCTGCTTCTCGCCGCCCGAGAGCTTCAGGCCGCGCTCGCCCACCGGGGTGTCGTAGCCCTCCGGCAGCCCCGAGACGAAGCGGTCGATCTGGGCGAGGCGGGCCGCCTCCCGCAGCTCCGCGTCGGTGGCGTCGGCCCGGCCGTAGCGGATGTTGTAGCCGATCGTGTCGTTGAACAGCACCGTGTCCTGCGGGACCATGCCGATCGCCGCCCGGAGCGAGGCCTGCGTCACCGCGGCGATGTCCTGCCCGTCGACGCTGATCCGGCCCCCTTGCGGCTCGTAGAACCGGAACAGCAGGCGCGAGAGCGTCGACTTGCCGGCGCCCGAGGGCCCCACCACCGCCACGGTCTGGCCCGCCGGGATCTCGAAGGTGACGCCGCGCAGGATCGGCCGCTCGGGATTGTAGGCGAAGCGCACGTCCTCGAACCGCACCGTCCCGCCCGCCACCGCCAGCGGGGCGGCGCCCGGCCGGTCGGCGATCTCGGGGTTCTGCCCGAGGATGCGGAACATGTCGTCGATGTCGATCAGCGCCTGTTTGATCTCGCGGTAGATCATCCCCATGAAGTTGAGAGGCATCGCGAGCTGCACCAGCATGGTGTTGGCGAGCACGAAGCCGCCGATCGTGGTGCGCCCGGCCAGGATGTCGCGCGCCGCGAGCCACATCACCACGGTCATGCCGAGCGTGAAGATCACCGCCTGCCCGGCGTTGAGCACCGCCAGCGACACGTAGGTCTGCGTCGAGGCCTTCTCGTACTTGGCCATCGACTCGTCGTAGCGGCCGGCCTCCCGGGCTTCCGCGCCGAAATACTTCACCGTCTCGTAGTTGAGCAGCGAGTCGACCGCCTTGGTGTTGGCGTCGGTGTCGGAGGCGTTCATCCGGCGGCGGATCGCGATCCGCCACTCGGTCGCCTTGTAGGTGAAGGCCAGGTAGGCCGCGACCGTCAGGAACGCGGTCAGCGCGTAGGTCCAGTTGAACTCATAGGCCAGCACGCCGAGCACCAGCACGAACTCGACGATGGTCGGCACCAGGGTCAGCACCATCAGGCGCGACAGATCCTCGATGCCGGCGCGGCCGCGCTCCAGCACCCGGGTCAGGCCGCCGGTCTTGCGCTCCAGGTGGAAGCGCAGGGACAGGCGGTGCATGTGCTCGAAGGTCTGGAGCGCCAGCCGCCGCACCGCGTGCATCGCCACCTTGGCGAACAGCCCGTCGCGCACCTGCGTCAGCCCCGCCATGGCGATCCGCGAGAAGCCGTAGAGGGCGATCAGCAGCATCGGCGCGGCGAGGAGGCCGGTCGGCACGGCCTCGTCCTTGCCGCCGACCGCGGCGACCAGCGCGTCGGTGATCCACTTGAAGGTGAACGGCGTCACCATGGTCACCAGCTTGGCGGCGAGCAGCAGGCCGAAGGCCAGGAAGACCCGGCGCTGCAGGTCGGGCCGGCCGTGGGGCCAGAGATGCGGCCAGAGCCGCCGGTAGGTGGCGATCAGGCCGGGGCGCTCGGCCGGGATCGGCGTCCCGGCCGCGGGCGCGGTGTTGTCGGTCATGAAGGGTTCTGCGGGGCGGGATGTCCTGGCCCCGCATATAGGCCCGCTGCCGCGCCGGAGCACCCGCGCTGCGTGCAGGCCCCCGTCTCACGCCCGCCAGAACGGCTTCGCGACCTCGGCGCGCAGGTCCCAGGGCTCGAGGCCGGCGTCCCGGGCTTGGTCGGGGTGGAGCGCCGCCAGGGCGCGGCGGGTGCGGATCCGCTGCAGCCACGTGCGGAGCAGGGGCGGGCGCGCGGTCGGACGGGTGACGGCGGGCGAGGAGGACAGGGTGACGGCTTGCATCGCAGACGATCCGGTGGCGGGAAGGCAGTCCGGCCGGGATTGCTGGCGGAGCATTGATCCGATACAAAGCTCGGATCAATCGAAACATTGACCTCGGAGCAATTATGCGCCCCGCGGATTACCGCACCGTCGCCGACGCGATCGCGGCCGACATCGCGGCGGGCCGGCTGCGCCCCGGCGCGCGGCTGCCGCCGCAGCGCGACTTCGCCTACGCGCGGGGCATCGCGGTCTCGACGGCGAGCCGCGTCTACGCCGAACTGGCCCGCCGGGGGCTGGTGACCGGCGAGGTCGGGCGCGGGACCTACGTCCGCAGCGAGCCGGGGCGCGCCGGGTTGCTCCGCCCGGAGCCGCCCCCGGCCGCCCTCGACCTGCAGCGGACCCACTCGCGCCTGCCCGAGCAGGAGGCGGTCCTGGCCGAGACCCTGGCGGCGCTCGCCCGCGACGACGGCCAGATCGGCTTCACCCAGTACGGGCCGGCGGGCACGCCCTCGGCGCAGGCGATCGCCGCCGGGTTCCTGGCGCGGGCGGGCTACGCCCCCGATCCCGCCGACATCCTGTTCACCGGCAACGGTCGGCAGGCGTTGGCCGCCGCCCTGGCGGCCCTGGCGGCGCCCGGCGAGCGGATCGGCTGCGAGCCCCTGACCTATCCCGGCGTGAAGGGCATCGCGGCGCGGCTCGGGATCACGCTGATCCCGCTCGCCATGGACGCGGAGGGCGTCTGCCCCGAGGCCCTCCTCCAGGCCCACCGCGCGACCCCGCTGAGCGGCGTCTATCTCCAGCCGACCCTGCACAACCCCCTCGGCGCCACGATGGGCCCGGCGCGCCGGGCCGCCCTGGCGGAGGTGCTGGAGCGGACCGGGCTCACCGCCGTCGAGGACGCGGTCTACAGCTTCCTCGCCGAGGCGCCGCCGCTCGCCGGCCTCGCGCCGGACCGGGTGATCTTCGTGGACAGCCTGTCGAAGCGGGTGATGCCGGCGCTCACCGTCGGCCTGATCGCCGCGCCGCCTGCCCTCACCGACCGGCTCGCCGCCTCCGTCCGCCAGGGCGCCTGGACGGTGCTCGGCCTGTCGCTCGCGGCCGGCATGCACTGGATGGCGGGGGGCTCGGCCGGGGGGCGGGGCGGGGGGCGGGGCCGGGGGGCGGGGGGCCCGGGGGCGCCCCCCCCCGGCCGGCATGCACGGGAGGGGGGGGGGCCCGGCCGCGGCGCTGGCCGAGGCCAAGCGCCGGGACGCCGCGGCCCGGCAGGCCCTCGCCCGGGCCGCACTCGCCGACCTGCGGGTCGTGGGCGATCCGCAGGCCTACCACCTCTGGCTGGAACTGCCCGAGACGTGGCGGGCCGAGGCCTACGCGGCCGCGGCCCTGCGCCAGGGCATCGCCCTCCTGCCGGCCTCGTCCTTCGCGGTCCATCCCGGCCACGCCCCGAACGCGGTGCGCCTCGCCCTGGCCTCGCCGTCGCGGGAGGAGCTCGACCGGGCGCTGCGCGGCCTGCGCCGGCTGGCCTTCGCGGGCGACGACCAGGTGGTGGAGTAGGCGGCGCCGCTCAACCGCGCTTGTCGGTGGGCAGCACGAAGATCTGGCCCGGGTAGATCAGGTCCGGGTCGCGGATCTGGTTCTGGTTGGCGTCGTAGATCACCGTGTAGCGCTCGCCCCGGCCGTAGGTGCGCTGGCTGATCCGCCAGAGGTTGTCGCCGCGGGTGATCCGGGCGGTGCTGATCTCCGGCACGAACACCGCGCCGACCCGGTCCGGCTCCGCCATGTCGGCCACCTGGGGGTTCGAGACGGCGGCCGGGGGCGAGGCCCCGGCCGGCCGGTCCCGGTCGGCACCGTCGCGCGCGGCCTGATCGGGGCCGGCGCGATCCCGCGCGCCGCTCTGGGCGGGCGACGGTCCGGACTCGGCGGTCTCCCGGGCGGCGACCTGCGTCGGCTCCGGCACCGACAGGGGGACCGCGGCGCGGCTGGCGACCTTGCCGGTGGCCGGATCGACCTGGTCGATCCGCACCTGGTACTGCCCGGGCTTGATCCCGCGCCCGATCGTGAAGGTCGCCCGGCCGTCCGGCCCGATGCTGCCCGGGGCGATCATCGTGTCGTTGAGGTAGAGCTGGATCCGCGCCCCCGGCGTGCCGGTGGCCGTCACGAACAGGCGGCCGTTCCCCTGCACGTCCACGCTGGCGATCCGGGTCGGTCCCGGCCCGGACGCCGCGGCCTCGCGGGTCTCCCCGCCCCCGGCCGGACGGCCGGCCCGCGCCGCGTCGACGTCCCGGGTACCCGGCTCGGAAGCCGGACCGGAGGATCTGGCGCCGCCCTTCGCGTCGGCCGTCGCGCCCGGCGCGCCGGGCTGCGACAGCACGACGGTCGCGGCGTCCGGGGCGGTCAGGGCTACGAGGGGCTGGCGGTCCCGGCCGGGGGCCACGTCCACCGCGACGCTCTGCTGCGACTCGGTCGCGCGCCCGTCCGCGCCGGTCATGCGCAGGCGGAGCGTGCTGGCGCCCGTCGGCAGGGCCGGCGGCACGATCGCGAACTGACCGTTGGAATCGGCCTTCGCCCGGGCCACGGGCTTGCCGTCGACCAGCATCTCGATCGCGGCGTCCGGCGCGCCGCGGCCGGCCACCACGGCGTCGCCGTTCGGCTCGACGCGGACGATGTCGAAGCGCGGCGCCTCGGCCGCATCCGGCAGGCGCGCGTCCTGGCCCGGACCGGCCTGCGGCGCCCCGGCGGTGCCGGCGCGGGGGGCCTGCGGGAGCGCCGCCACGGGGCCCTCCCCCGGCGCC
>NZ_JBKFBI010000101.1:0-21719 GCF_053346095.1 Methylobacterium sp. A52T
GCGGCGACGGCGGCGTCTCGGGCGGGGCCGGAGCCCGGGCCTCGGCCGGCCGGTCGCGGGACGGCGCGGTCCCGCCGTCCCGCCGGTCCCAGCCGCCGCGGGGCTGGCCGGGCTGCCAGACGCAGAGACGGGCGCCGTCATTGTCCCAGCAGGGGCCGCTCGGCGACAGGGCGCCGAGGGCCTCGGCGGCGCGCAGGCCCCCCGACGACCCGTTCCAGAAGGCCGTGGCCTTCAGCGGGTTCTGCGGGTCGCGGACGAGCTGCGCCACGACGTCGAGCTTGCCCGCGGCGTAGGAGCGGATCTCGAAGCCGCGGGCACCGGTCTGCCCGGTCTCCGACCGGAACTGGCAGGCCCCGTCGAGGCGGACACCGCCCGCGACCTCGAGGTAGCAGTCGGCGGCCCGCGGGGCGGCGGGCCCGGGGGCCCCCCCGGGGGCGGCGGCGGCGGCCGGGGGGGGGCGCCCCGGGGGTAGCGGCGGGGGGCCCGGGGGGCGCCGGCCCCGGGCGCCGCCGCGGGGGCGCCGCCGAAGCCGGGGCGGCCCTCGCCGACCTTCCAGGCGCAGATCCGGCTCCGGGACCCGGTCCAGCAGGCGCCCTCCGCGGTGACGCTGTCGGCGGGGCCGTCCTCGGGCTTGCCGCCGGGCTCCCGGTTCCAGGTCGCCGTGCCCTGGCCGGGCGCCGTCACCGACACGACCACGCCGTCGCGCAGGTAGCCGTTGGTGTAGGTGGCGAGGCGGAACCCGCCCACCCCGTAGCTGCGCGCGTCGGTCAGGAACTCGCAGACCCCGTCGATGACGGTCCTGCCGTCGGCCGCGAAGAAGCAGTCGGCCTTGCGGACCTTGATCTGCGCCTGCGCGGCGGCGGGCATCAGGAGGCCGGCCAGCAGGCCCGCCATCAGGGCGGCGGTGCGGTGGCCGATGCGGCTTCCGGCCCGGGGGGCCGGGAACCGCGCGGGATCCTTGCGGCGGGGACCCATGATGGCCGTCTCCTATGGATTGCCGAGGAGGCGGCGCGCCGCCTGGATGGTCCGGTCGTTGCGCTGGTCGACGACGCGGCCCTGGTAGAGATTCCGGTCGGCGAGGCGCTGCTGGAGGGCGGCCCAGAAGCCGGCGCCCCACTGGTCCTGCTCGAGATTCTGCAGGATCTCGGTGGACTTGAGCTCGAGGGCGCGGATCGTCAGGTCGGCCGCCTTCGCGGGATCCCGCTGCAGGCCGGCGCCGCCGAGGTCGTACAGGAAGGCCGCCGAGGCCGCCGCGGGGGCGAAGGAGCGCTCGACCGCGAGGCGCTCGAGATACCGGGCCGCCAGGGGGCCGTCCGGCGCGGTGACCCGCTGCTCCCGGTTGGCCGGGGACAGGTGCATCGCGGCGTAGAGGTACTGCGCCACCGGGACGCCGCTCTCCGCCAGGCCCCGGAGCTTCGCCGCGTCGGCGGCGTTGGAGACCGCGCTCTTCGACAGCGCGATGAGGTCCTCGACGCTCGGCGTCGCCGCGGGCGGTGCCGGAGGCGGCGGGCTGGCGGGCTTTCCGGCTCCGGTGTTGCCGGCTCCGGGGTTGCCCGCCCCCGCACTGCCAGCTCCCGCGTTGCCCTGCGGGCCGGCACCCCGGCCGGCCAGGGCCTGCACGGCCGCGCGCGTCTGCGGCGTCGCCGTCCCGTCGGCCGGCCCGGTGTAGAAGCCGCGCTTGGCGAGGTCGCGCTGGATCGCCGCCACGAGGTCGGGGGGCTGCCGGCCGAGCTCGTCCGTGAAGGTGGTGACCGCCCGCGGCAGCTTGGCCGCCACCGTGTTCATGTAGAGGTCGGCGGCCTTCTGCGGATCCAGCGGGACGCCGCTCCCGGCATCGGTGTAGCAGCCGGCGATCCAGTAGAGCGTCGACCAGGAATCGAGGTAGTTGTTCCGGGCCGCGACCGGGTTCGCCTGGAAGGCCAGCCCGTAGCGGCAGCCCCGCTTGAGATCGTGCTGGCCGCGGGCCGGGTCGAGCAGGAGCTCGGTCATGCCGCGCTGGGCCCCGGGGAAGCCGAGGTCGGCGGGCTTCTGGTAGTAGGTCAGGGCCTTGGCGGCGTCGGGCTTGACCGGGTTCTTGGCGTAGACCGCGGCCCATTCGGGATTGTAGAGGGCGCCCATGAACGAGCGGGCGCTGACGTCGCCGGCCTCGGCGGCCGTCCGCAGCTTCTCGAAGGCGGCCCGGTCGCCGTCCTTGCCGGCCTTGTCCAGCAGGTCGAGATAGAGCTTCTCGTTCTCCTTGCTGTCGGCGGGCTTGCCCCACTCGCCCGCGGGCTTCAGCAGCGCCAGGGCGAGGCCAGCCAGGAGGGCGACCGCGGCCTGGGGCAGGACCAGCCAGGCGAGGCGGTAGCGCGCGTCCGCGTACCAGAGCGTCGCGTGCGCCCGGAGCCGGTCGGTCCCGATCGTGACGCCGCTCATGACTTGGCTTTCATGTAGGCGCGCAGGGCCGTAATGACCGCGGAATTGCGCTTGTTCTCGACCGGGAGCGTGTAGAAGCCGCGCGCGGTCAGCGCGGCCTGGATCGCGCCCCAGAACCCGTCGCTCCAGTTGCCCGCCTCCGGGAACAGCAGCCAGAAGGTGATCTGGTCGTCCTTGAGGTCGACGCCCCGCAGAGCGAGGGTGGCGGCCTTCCGGGGATCCTTGGCGACGTTGCCGTAGCCGGAATCGTACAGCACCGCCGCCTCGCCGGCCGCCATGCCGTTGCCGGCGGCCGCGGCGCGCTCGTAGGCGGCGACGGCGACCTGCGCGTCCGGCGCGAAGACGTCGCCCTTGTTCATCACCGGGTTGAACAGGCGCGCGTAGGCGGTGAGCGCGTCCGCGTCCCCGGCCTCGGCGCGGCTCTTCAGCTCGGCCATCTTCCGCCGGTCGCCGGTCCGGGCGGCGGCCTGGAGGGCCAGCACCTCCGGATCCGGACCCTTGGGCGTCACCCGCCGCGGCTCGGGCCGCGGGGTCGCGACCGTGTTGGTGATCCCCGCCTCCACCTGGAGGGCCGTGATGATCCCGGGATTGGGCCGCCCGTCCACCGGGCCGATGTACCGGCGCTGCTCGGCCAGGTGCCGCTGGATGCCCGACACCAGGGCGGGGTTCTGCTGCCTGAGATTGTTGATGAAGGCGTCCATCGTCGGCCGGTGGCGGCGCCACAGCACCGCGGTCACCAGCCCCCCGGCCCGCACCGGGTCCTGCGGCAGGCCGCTCTCGGGCTCGACGTAGCAGGTGGCGAGCTTGACGGTCAGCCGCTCCTCGCCGGTGATCGTGCGCTCGAGCGTCTCGGGGGCGTCGATCCAGGTCTGGGCCAGGCGGCAGCCGCGCCGGAGGTCGCGGTTGGGGTTGGCCGGGTCGAGCAGCACGTCCGCGAGGCGCGTGACCGCCAGGAGATCGCCGATCGCGGCGCCCGGTCCGTAGAGGGCGGCCGCCCGGGCGAAATCGTTCGGCACGGGCTTGTTCGGGAAGTAGGCGGCGGTCAGGGGGTCGTAGAGCGTCCCGAGCTTGGTCGCGGCGTCGATCTGGCCCTGGGTGGCCGCGGCGGTCAGCGCGTCGAACGCCTTGCGGTCGCCGTCCTTGCCGGCCCGATCGCGCAGGGCGCTCAGCTCGGCGAGCCGCGCCTTCGAGGCGGTGGCCGGCTGACCCCAGACACCCTGCGCGGCCAGCGCCATGCACAGGCCCGCCACCGCGCAGGTCACGGCCTGCGGCAGGGCGAGCCAGGCCAAGCGGTAGCGGCGATCGTCGTACCAGAGGGCCGCGTGCGCGCGCAGCCAGTCCTCGCGGGCGATGCTCATGGCTGCGACGGCTCCCGGGCCGTCACGACAGGGCGGCGGGGCGCGGGGCCCCGCCGCCGAGCGCCCGCTCGACATCCACGAGCTCGAACTGGCCGTAATCGCCCAGGGGATCGCTGGCGAGGCGCATCGCCTGGGCCTCGCGCAGGCGCTCCAGGAGCGTGCGCATCTCGCGGGCATTCGCCCAGTCGTGCCGCTGCGCGCGCTGCTCGACCCACGGGATCAGCAGGGTCTCGAAGCGCGGCGGCAGCCGGAACGATTGCCGCGACGCCATCAGGCGCAGGATCTCGACGAGGTCGTACGGGTCGTAGGCCGGGAATTCCACGGTCTTGGTGAACCGGCCGGCGAGGCCGGGATTCGTGTCGATGAACCGGGCCATGTCGCCGGTGTAGCCGGCGACGATCACGATGATTCGGTCGCGGTTGTCCTCCATGAACTTCAGGAGGGTGTCGATCGCCTCCTTGCCGAAGTCGCTGCCGCCCCCGCCGCCCTCGGCCAGCGTGTAGGCCTCGTCGATGAACAGGATGCCGTCGAGGGCCTCCTTGCAGCGCTCCAGGGTCTTGGCCGCGGTCTGGCCGACGTAGCCCGCCACCAGCCCGGCCCGGTCGACCTCGACCACGTGCCCCTTCCGCAGGACGCCGAGCGTCCGGAAGATGTCGCCCATGATGCGCGCCACCTCGGTCTTGCCGACGCCGGGCGGCCCGGTGAACACCATGTGCTGGCTCACCGCGCCGACCTCGATGCCCTCGGCGCGGCGCCGGGCATCGACCAGCACCCGCGCCGCCACGGTCTTCACCTGCTCCTTGACCGGCGCGAGCCCGACCATCGCGTCGAGGCGGGCCATGACCTTCCGGGCCGCGTCCATGTCGACCGCGCCGCCGGCCTGGCGGCCGAGGGCCGCGGCGATGTCGGCGGGTTCGAGCCGGTTGATGTCGCCGCCGGGGCTGGCGGCGAGGCGCAGCGCCTGCGCCTGGCGGGCCTTCTCCAGGACCGTGCGCATCTCGCGGGCGTTGGCCCAGTCCTCGGCCTTCGACCGGGCCCCAACATAGGCTGCGAGGTCCTTCTCGAACCCCTCCGGCATGACGAAGCCCTGGCCCGCGGCCATGCGCTTCAGGATCTCGGCGAGCTCCGGCGGGCTGTAGGGCGGGAACTCGACGGTCTTGGTGAAGCGGCTGGCGAGGCCGGGATTCGTGTCGATGAACCGGCGCATGTCGTTGGTGTAGCCGGCGACGATCACGATGATGCGGTCGCGATTGTCCTCCATGAACTTGAGGAGGGTGTCGATCGCCTCCTTGCCGAACTCGCCGCCGCTCCCCCCGCCGGGGGCCAGCGCGTAGGCCTCGTCGATGAACAGGATGCCGTCGAGGGCCTCCTTGCAGCGCTCCAGGGTCTTGATCGCGGTCTGGCCGGCGTAGCCCGCCACCAGCCCGGCCCGGTCGACCTCCACGAGGTGGCCCTTGCGCAGCACCTTGAGCGCCTTGAAGACGCTGCCGAGGACCCGCGCCACCTCGGTCTTGCCGACGCCGGGCGGTCCGGTGAACACCATGTGCTGGCTCATGGCCGCCACCGGCAGGTTCTGGGCGCGGCGCTGCTGCTCCACCTGCATCCGGGCGATGACGCCCTTCACCTCCAGCTTCACGGGGTCGAGCCCGACCATGCCGTCGAGGGTCGCGAGCGCGGTGGCCAGGAGGTCCTTCTTCTCCGCGGCCGCGCCGTCGTCGACGAAGCGGATCGGGCGGATCTTGCGGCTCGCCCGGGCCCGGTCCAGGGCGCGCCGCGTCGCCTCGATCCGCGCCGGGATGTAGCTCGCCGCGAGCAGGCCGCCGACGAGGCCCCCGAGGATCAGGCCGTTGCGCAGCAGCGCCGACGGCGTCGCGGCGAGCGACCCGAGCACGTCCGGCCGCAGGGCGACCAGCAGGCCGGTGGCACCCAGCACGATGACCGCGAAGAGCGCGACCGGATGCTTGTCGAGGCGTTCCATGGACGTGGCGAACCTTGGTGCTGGCCCTGGTGATGGCCCTGGTGGTGGCCTGCGTGCTGGGCGCGCGTGGCCCCTCGGGCCGCCCTCAGGCGTCCTCGCCGGTGGCGCGGAGCAGATCGACGATCTCCAGGCGGCGCAGGTCGCCGCCCTGCAGGGCGACCCGGGCGGCCTGGGCCTCGCGGGCCTTCTCCAGGAGGGTCCGCATCTCGCGGGCGTTCGACCAGTCGTCGGCGCGGGACCGCTGCGCGAGCCAGGGGGTCAGCGCCGCCTCGAAACCCTCGGGGAGCGCGAATTGCTGCCGGGCCGCCATGCGCCTCAGGATCTCGCAGAGATCCTTCGGGCTGTAGGGCGGGAACTCGATGATCTTGGTGAAGCGGCCGGCGAGGCCGGGATTCGTGTCGATGAACCGGCGCATGTCGTTGGTGTAGCCGGCGACGATCACGATGATCCGGTCGCGGTTGTCCTCCATGAACTTGAGGAGGGTGTCGATCGCCTCCTTGCCGAAGTCGCCGCCGCCCCCGCCGCCGGCGGCCAGGGTGTAAGCCTCGTCGATGAACAGGATGCCGTCGAGGGCCTCGTGGCACTTCTCGAGGGTCCTGGCCGCGGTCTGGCCGACATAGCCCGCCACCAGGGCCGCGCGGTCGACCTCCACGAGATGCCCGCGGCGCAGCACTTCGAGGGACCGGTAGATCTCGCCGATCGCCCGCGCCACCTCGGTCTTGCCGACGCCGGGCGGCCCGGTGAACACCATGTGCTGGCTGATCGCCGCCACCGGCAGGCCCTCGGCGCGCCGCCGCTGCTCCAGCTCCAGCCGCGCGATCAGGGCGTTGACCTCGCGCTTGACCGGCGCGAGCCCGACCATGGCCTCGAGATTCGCGATCACGGCCTCGGGAGACCGGGCCTCCACGACCCGGCGCGGCGCCACGATCAGGCGCGGCAGGGCCAGCAGGCCGCCGGCCGGCTGCCCGAGGCCGGCCTCCGCCTTCCGCGCGGCCGTGGCGGTCGCGGCGAGGCCCAGAGCCGCCAGCAGGGCGACGGCGATCCCGATCGCCGCCTTCCAGCGCAGCTCCGGCCCGGCGGCGTTCCACCAGGCGACCGGGCCGTAATCGGTGCTCAGCAGGAGCGGGGTGAGGACCGCGACCACCAGCCCGGAGACGACGAAGGAGAGGATGGCGGATTTCGACATCCGTCAGCCTCCGCAGGGTTTGCTGGTATTCCAGATCACGGGGATCCGCTGGACGCCGCCGGTCGTGTCGATCTTCAGGCCCGGCGTCAGTTCGACGAAGACGTCCTTGGCGGCGCCCTCGATGGTGATCTCGCCCTTGCCGGTCTCGTAGGGCGCCGGGAACGGGACCGCGATGTTGATCGGCCCGTCGGCGACGTTGAAGGCCGGGGACAGGTAGTTCCCGGCCCGGATGCGCACCACGCCGCCGGCATCGGCCGCCATCTTCGACAGGCGCATCTGGCCCAGCGGAGCCCGGCAGGCCTTGGCCTCCGCGACGATCTTGTCCTTCTCGTCGGAGGGCAGGGTCTCGGCGGCCTTGTCGATCTCGCCCGCCTTGACCAGCGTCAGGGCCGGGCGCGCGGCCGTCCCGGCGGTCTCGCCGCTGCCCGAGAGCAGCACGCCCGCGACGGCGCCCGCCGCCACCAGGCCGCCCACGATCGCGATGAGGCTCGGCGAGAGGCCCGGCTTGGCGGCGGGCGGGGCGCTCGGGGCCGCGCGGGGCTCGGAAAGCCTATCCTGAGCCTGCCGCTCAGCATTCTGGTGTTCGACTTCCGACATCCAGCGGGCCCCCGAACATGGAACGACGTAATTCGTGCGTCGCCTCGGCGCGCACGACATGACCAGCAGCCTCGCTCTTTTTGGAAAGATTCGAAAAAATTAGCGGGCCGATGCCTGTCACCATGACCGGCCGACTTCTAGGCAGGCGGAAAAAACCGGTCTACTAGTGTATATGACCTATCGTCGCAGCCTTGACACGCTGGGGATTTTCCTCGGCATGGCTCCGCGCCGCGACGTCATGGGGATAGATTCCGATGCTGCGACCGGGAGTGGCATGAACGGCTCCGCGCGAGAGACCCTGATCGTTGCCGACGATCACCCGCTGTTCCGCGAGGGCATGCGGCGCATCGCGGAGCGGCTCTACCCGCAGGCCCTGGTCCGGGAGGCCGCCACCATGGAGCAGGTCCTGGCGGTGGCCCGCGCCGGGGCGCCCCCGCGGGCGTTCCTCCTCGACCTCCTGTTCCCCGGCCTCGATCCCCGCCACTCCATCGGCGCGCTGCGCGTCGAGTTCGAGCGGGCCTCGATCATCGTCGTGTCGATGATCGAGGACGAGGGCCTGATCCGGACCGTCATGGCCGAGGGTGCCGACGGCTTCATCGGCAAGGCGCTGCCCGCCGCGGAGATCGCCCAGGCGATCGCGGCGATTCGCGACGGCGAGTTCGTGATCCGGCGCAGCCCGGTCTCGGGCCTCGCCGCGCCGCGCGGCCCGCTCCCGCCCCTGACGCAGCGCCAGCGCGACGTGCTGCGCCTCGTCGCGCTGGGACGCACCAACAAAGAGATCGCCCGGGAGCTCGAGATCTCCCCCTTCACCGTCCGCATCCACGTCTCGGCGCTGCTGCGCGCCCTCGACGTCACCTCCCGGTCCGCCGCGGCCGCGAAGGCCGCCACGGCCGGCGTCGGGGATTGAGGGCGCGGGCCGTGCGGCGGGGCCGATCGTACACCTGTCCGAATGGCCCGGTGCCGGGCCCCGTGGCAGAGCCCGGCGCATGAGACGGGCGGGACGGGGAGACGGGCGTGCAGCCCGCGGGCGCTTTCTGACGGGCCCGGCCCTGGCGGTGCTGCCGGTGCTGGCGGTTGGACTGGCGGCCGGGCTCGCTGCCGCGCCCGCCGCGGCCGATCCCGACCTCGCCATGCTGCCGCGCGCCACGGTGCTGGCGGCGATCTGCGGGCGGCCCGCCGACAAGGAGGCCGAGACCTGCCGGATGAAGGACGGCCGCACGGCGGAATTCTGGACCGCCGCGATGTTCTCCACCGAGACCGGGAGCCGGTTCACCGGCTTCGTCACGATGCCGGCCCCGGGCGCGGACGCCGCGGCGCCCGACCGGCTGAGCGTCGCGGCCGCCACCTACGTCCTCAAGGATATGCGCTGGCGCCTCGAAGACGTGCAGGTCCTGTCCGGCCGGATCGGGACCGGGAACCGCAACGGCGGCGCCCCGGAGGTGGACGAGCGGCTCGGCGCCGTGTTCAGGCCGCTGAGCCGGGGCCGCCTCCTGATGGGCCTGCGCCTCACGGTCTACGGGACGGCCGGATCGCAGGGCTTCTCGTACCTCCTCCTGCAGTTCCGCGACGCGCCGGCCCACTGGACGCTCGCGGGCGAGGTCGCGGCGGGCGCCGACGAGACGGCCGGCTGCGCGGAGGATCCCTGCCGGCTGGGATCGAGCACGGGACGGCTGGAGATCCTGCCGGAGGATCCGCGCGACCCCGCCGCGTGGCCCCCGGTCCGGGTCGCCCTGAGCGGCACCGTGCTCGGCGCGGACGGGGCGCTGCGTCCGGCCACGGACCGGGATGCTCGGGTCTATCGATTCGATCCGGGCGCCGGCACCTACCGCTGACGGCGCCCGCGACCGTGCGTGCGGCCGGTCGACGAGATCAGGCCTGCAGTGAAGTAAAAAATAATCTGCCGCATATTTTCCGCATGAACGTCTCGATGCAGCACGGAACCATTGTGTCGGAGACTGAATAAGCGGTTCTAGGAGCGAAGACTCGTCCGCGCCGCCATATCGCGGGCTCTCGTCGCGTCTGGTGGCGTCGTTCACCTTCAGGTAGACTTGTCAGATCTGTCCACGACCGGCGACGGCGGCGCGCCGTTGCCCGGATCCCGGGCGGCGACGCGGCAGGGCGACTGCACGATGAAGCGACAGCGGGAGACCGGGGCCGGCACGGCGCGATTCAGGGCGGACGCCGCGGGGTCCGCCCCGGCGGAGCGGATCCCCGGTCTCGGTCTCGGCGTCGCTGCCGGGCGGGCCTGAGCCGACGATGTTCGGGTCGCGGCGCCGGCGGGACGAGGCGTACGACAACGAGAAGGCGCAGGCGCTGATCCGGGCCGTCGTCATCGGCCTCGCCTGCCTGTATCTCCTGCCCCAGATCTACGGCGGGATCGCCCCGCCGGAGGCCCGGTTCGTCGCCTATCTGGTGACGTGCCACTGGGTCTTCGCCGTGGCGCTGTACGGCTGGATCAGCCGCAACCCCGGCAGCAACACGCCGCGCCGTGTCGTCACCTTCCTCCTCGACCTCGGCGGGATGACCTACACGATGGCGGTGGGCGGCGCGCCGTTCCTGCCGCTCTACGCGATCGTCATCCGGCTGATCGTCGGCAACGGCCTGCGCTACGGCGTCACCGCCCTAAAGGCGTCCACGGCGGCGGCCCTGGTCTCGATCGCGGTCACCACGTACTTCAACGCGTACTGGCGCGCGAACCCGTTCCTCGTCCTGACGCTGACGGCCATCACCGTCCTCGTGCCGACCTACATCTACAGCCTGCTGGAGCGCCTGCGCGGCGCCTACGAGCGCGAGCAGGAGGCGAGCCTGTCCAAGTCGCGCTTCCTGGCGCAGGCGAGCCACGATCTGCGCCAGCCGATCCACGCCATCAGCCTGTTCACCGCCTGCCTGCGCGGCGCCCGGCTGGGGCCGGAGGAGTTGCAGATGGTCGAGAACATCGACCGGTCGCTGCAGAGCGTCTCGCGCCTGTTCAAGTCGCTCCTGGACATCTCGACCCTCGACAGCGGCCGGGTGGAGCCCCGGCCCGAGCCCGTCGCGATCAACGACATCCTCGAGGATGTCCGGCGCCAGAACTCCGAGGCCGCCCAGATCGCCGGGACGGTCCTGCGCAGCCGCGCCTGCGCGGTCGTGGTGCGCACCGACCGGGCCCTGCTCACGACCATGGTCCAGAACATCGTCAACAACGCGATCAAGTACGCGCCCGGCCGGCCGATCCTGATCGCCTGCCGCCGGCGGGGCGACCGGCTCGCCATCCAGGTCTTCGATCGCGGCCCCGGAATCCCGGTCGCGCATCAGGAGCGGGTCTTCGACGAGTTCTACCAAGTCCGCCGCCGCGGCGACCGGGACGTCGAGGGGGTGGGCCTCGGCCTGCCGATCGTCCGGCGGCTCGGCGCGCTCCTGGACCTGACGGTGACGCTGCGCTCGGTGCCGGGTCGCGGGACCTGCGTGACGATCGGTAACCTGCCCCTCGCCCGGGCCGCGGAGCCCGCGGCCCTCCCGGCCCGGCTGGACCCGCCGGCGACGATCGGCGGCCTGCGCGTGCTGCTGGTGGAGGACGACGCTGCCGTGCTGCGGGCGACCGCCAGCCTGCTGGAGAAATGGGGCTGCCGCGTCCGGCCCGAGACCGGGATCCCCGACGCCGTGCCGGAGATCGACCTCCTCATCACCGATTTCGAGCTCGGGAACGGCGTCACGGGGACGGACTGCATCGCGGCGGTCCGGAGGCTCGCCGGCCGCCCGCTGCCGGCGGTGGTGATGAGCGGCCACGACGAGGCGCGCGTGCGCGAGGATCTGGGGGCGCCGGACATCCCGATCCTCTCGAAACCGGTCCGGCCGGCCGAGCTGCGCTCCGTGCTCACCGCCGCGAGCCTCCGGCTGCGCCCCCGGCCGGCGCCGGCCGCGTGAGGCGCGCGGTCGGCGCCCTACCGGGCCGGTTCGCCCGGGGCCGTGCCTGGCACCCTGCCCGGCTCCTCGCCGGGACGCGCGGTCCCCGTTCCGCCGCCCTGCTGGTCGAGCATCGCCCGGAGCAGCGCGTCCCGCGCGAGGCCGTGCTCGGTCGCGATGCGGTCCACGATCCGGAGCGCCTGCGCGGCGGGGGAGCGGTCCGTCACCGGCAACTGCGCGAAGGCCTGGCTGAGTCGCGCCCCCGCGACGTATCCGATGACGATCCCGACGAGGACGCCGCAGGCGCCGGCCAGGATCAGGACGCCGAACTTCATGACTCACCCGCCGGCCGCCGCGAGACTGCCGGCCTTCTGACCATCCCGCGCGGGTGATCTCAAGAGGCGGGCGGCCGGCTCGGCGGCCCCGGTCGCCGCGTCAGCCCTGCTCGGCGCGGTCCGCGCCGTCGCGGGCCTCGGCCTCCCGCCGGGCCGCGCGGGCCTGGGCGATCAGGTCGACAGCCGTCAGCGGGGCGTTCGCCCCCACGCCGCCGGCCAGCAGCAGGCCCGGCGGCACCGTCCGGACCTGGGCACGGCCGCCGCGGGCGCCGCGGCGGGCGGCCCCTCGGTCGGTCGCGTTCGTCATGACAGCGCGCCGCCCGTCAGCGCGGGCCGGCCTGCGGCCGCGGCCGCGGAACGGCGATGGTGACCAGCTCGCCGGTGATCGGATCCAGGATCGTCATGGGCCCCCCGTGGTTGTGCCCCATGGCGGACCTGAATTGTGTTTTAACATTGGCCAACTGGAGCCGTGTGCACAGATTTGGCGGCCGATGTCGGCTCCCGCCGCGCTCCGATTGTTGATTATCCGTCCCGATATCCGGATCGAAGTGCCGTATTCCCGCGCCGGCGCCGGCGGGACGTGTGGCGGGCGCGCTAGACGGACATCCAGCGGAGCACGTCGGCCTCGACCATGTCGGCCCGCGGCCCGGCCAGCACCACCTGCCCGCGATCCATCACCGCGTAGGAATCGCAGAGGTCCCGGGCCCACTCGAAATACTGCTCGACCAGCACGATCCCCATCTCGCCCTTGCCGCGCAGGTAGGTGATCGCCCGGCCGATATCCTTGATGATCGAGGGCTGGATGCCCTCGGTGGGCTCGTCGAGCACGAGGAGCTTCGGCCGCGTCACCAGCGCCCGGCCGATGGCGAGCTGCTGCTGCTGGCCGCCCGAGAGGTCGCCGCCGCGCCGGTGCAGCATGTCCTTGAGCACCGGGAACAGGTCGTAGATCTCCCCCGGGATGTGGCGGTCGCGGCGCTTGAGCGGCGCGAAGCCGGTCTCCAGGTTCTCCTTCACGGTGAGCAGCGGGAAGATCTCGCGGCCCTGGGGCACGAAGGCGATCCCGGCGCGCGCCCGGTCGTAGGGCGCGAGGCCCTGGATCGGGCGGCCGTCGAGGCGGATCGCGCCGGAGCGCACCGGCTGCTGGCCGACGATCGCCCGCAGCAGCGAGGTCTTGCCGACGCCGTTGCGGCCCAGGACCGTGGTGACCCGCCCGGCCTCGGCCGTCAGCGAGACGCCGCGGAGCGCCTGCGCGGCGCCGTAATAGAGGTCGATGCCGTCGACGGAGAGCATGGTCATCGTCCCAGATACACTTCGACCACCCGCGGGTCGGCCGAGACCGCGTCGATCGAGCCCTCGGCCAGCACCGCGCCCTCGTGCAGGCAGGTGACCCGGCAGCCGAGGTCCCGGACGAAGTGCATGTCGTGCTCGACCACGAGGACGGCGTGCTCGCCGGCGATGCGGCGCAGGAGGCGGGCGGTCTCGGCGGTCTCGGCGTCGGTCATGCCGGCCACCGGCTCGTCGACGAGCAGGAGCTTCGGGTCCTGCGCGAGCAGCATGCCGATCTCCAGCCACTGCTTCTGGCCGTGGCTGAGATCGGCCGCCGGGCGGCCGCGATGGGCCAGCAGGCCGACGGTCTCCAGCAGGGAATCGATCCGCGCGGCCTCCACCCGGTTGCGCCAGCCGAACAGGGACGCGAAGGCCGCGCGCGGCCCTTTGAGGGCGAGCAGGATGTTGTCGGCGACCGTGTGGCTCTCGAACACGGTGGGCTTCTGGAACTTGCGGCCGATGCCGAGGTCGGCGATCGCCGGCTCGTCGCTCCTGAGCAGGTCGTGGGTGCCGTCGAACAACGCGATGCCGCTGTCCGGCCGCGTCTTGCCGGTGATGCAGTCCATCATGGTGGTCTTGCCGGCGCCGTTCGGGCCGATGATCGCCCGCAGCTCGCCGCGGGCCAGCGTCAGCGACAGACCGCGCAGAGCCTTGTAGCCGTCGAAGGTCACCCGCAGGTCGTCGAGGTAGAGGAGCGCGTCCGTCTCCCGCTTCCGGTTGGCGGGGCCGCGGGCAGCGGCATCCGGAGGTTCGAGGAGGTCGGTGCTCACGAGCCCTGCCCTTCTTCGGCGAGTTTCGGGGCGATCTCGGGCTCCGGCGGCAGCTTGGCGGCGGCGCGCCGGGAGCCGAACCGCTCGATCGCGGTGCCGACGAGGCCGCGCGGCAGGAACAGCGTCACGAACACGAACAGGCCGCCGAGCGCGAACAGCCACGCGTCCGGCATCGCGCCGGTGAGCACGGTCTTGGCGTAGTTGACCAGAACGGCGCCGAGCGCCGCGCCGACCAGCGTGCCGCGGCCGCCCACCGCCACCCAGATGACCGTCTCGATGGAGTTGGTGGGCGCGAACTCCCCCGGGTTGATGATGCCGACCTGCGGCACGTAGAGGGCGCCGGCGACGCCCGCCATCATGGCCGAGACCGTGAAGGCCAGCGTCTTGAAGTGCTCCGGCCGGTAGCCGAGGAAGCGCGTCCGGCTCTCGGCGTCGCGCACGGCGATCAGGATCTTGCCGTAGGCCGAGACCGTCATGACCCGGGCGATCAGGTAGCCCAGCGCCAGCGCGATTCCGGTGGCCACGAAGATGCCGACGCGGAAATTCTGGGACTGAACCGAGAGGCCCAGAAAATCCTTGAAGTCGGTCAGCCCGTTGTTGCCGCCGAGCCCCATGTCGTTGCGGAAGAAGGCGAGCATCAGCGCGTAGGTCAGCGCCTGGGTGATGATCGACAGGTAGACGCCCGTCACCCGCGACCGGAAGGCGAGCCAGCCGAACACGAAGGCCAGCAGGCCCGGCACCAGCAGCACCATCAGGGCCGCGAAGGCGAAGTGGTCGAAGCCGTACCAGTACCAGGGCAGCGCCTTGTAGTTCAGGAACACCATGAAGTCGGGCAGGACCGGGTTGCCGTAGACGCCCCGGGCGCCGATCTGGCGCATCAGGTACATGCCCATCGCGTAGCCGCCGAGGGCGAAGAACGCCCCGTGGCCGAGCGAGAGGATGCCGCAATAGCCCCAGACGAGGTCGAGGCTGACCGCGAGCAGCGCGTAGGCGAGGTATTTTCCGAAGAGCGAGACGAGGTAGGTCGGGAGGTGCAGGCCGGAGCCTTCCGGCACCGCGAGGTTCAGCACCGGCACGGCGAGACAGAAGGCGGCCAGGACGGCGAGGAAGATCCAGCCCTTGAGATCGATGAGGGGGGTGCGGGATGGCATGCGGCTCACGATTCCACCGCCCGGCCCTTGAGCGCGAACAGGCCGCGCGGGCGCTTCTGGATGAACAGGATGATGAAGATCAGGAGGCCGATCTTGGCCAGCACCGCGCCGATATACGGCTCGGCGAGCTTGTTCACGACGCCGAGCGTCAGCGCCGCCACCAGCGTCCCCCAGAGGTTGCCGACGCCGCCGAACACCACCACGAGGAACGAGTCGATGATGTAGCCCTGGCCGAGATTGGGCGAGACGTTGTCGATCTGCGAGAGCGCGACGCCCGCCATCCCGGCGATGCCGGAGCCGAGCCCGAAGGTCAGGGCGTCGACGTAGGGCGTGCGGATGCCCATCGCGGCGGCCATGCGGCGGTTCTGGGTGACCGCCCGGGTCTTCAGGCCGAAGGATGTCTTCCGCAGCACGAACAGGAGGCCCAGGAACACGGCGAACGCGAACACGATGATCCACATCCGGCCCCAGGTGACCGACAGGCCGTAGAAGTCGAAGGCACCGCTCATGAAGGCCGGTGCGCCGACCTCGCGGTTGGTCGGGCCGAAGATCGAGCGCACGCCCTGCTGCAGGGCGAGGCTGACCCCGAAAGTGGCGAGCAGCGTCTCCAGCGGGCGCCCGTACAGGAAGCGGATGATGAACCGCTCGATCAGCACGCCGACGAGGCCGGCGACCAGGAACGCGCAGGGGATGCTGATCGCCAGCGACCAGCCGAACAGGAAGGGCGCCTTGGTGCGGATCAGCTCCTGCACGAGGTAGGTCGTGTAGGCGCCGAGCATCACCATCTCGCCGTGGGCCATGTTGATCACGCCCATCACCCCGAAGGTGATGGCGAGCCCGATGGCGGCGAGCAGCAGGACCGAGCCGAGCGAGATGCCGTACCAGACGTTCTGGAGGGCACTGACGATCGCGAGCCGCGTCTCGATCGCCGCGATGCCGCGGGTGGCGGCTCCCCGCACCGCTTCGCTCGGATCCGCCGCGAGACCGCGCAGGATGCCCATCGCGTCGCCATCGCCCCGGGCCTGGATGGCGGGAATCGCGGCAATCCGGTCGGGTTCCGCGGTGCCGGGCCTGGCGAGCAGCACGGCGGCGCGCGCCTCGGTGAGCGCCTGCCGGACGCCCGGATGGGTCTCGCGGGCCAGCGCCGCGTCGAGGGCCGGCAGCGCGGCCGCGTCCCGCGCCTTGAACACCGCGTCGGCGGCGGCGCGGCGCTTGGCCGGGTCGGGGCTCGCGAGGTCGAGCTGCCCGCGGGCGGCCTCGACCGCCCGGCGGACCCGGTTGTTGGCCCGCACCGGCTTGAGGTCGGGGCTGTCGGCGGCCGGGATGCCGGTCCTCGCCTCCACGACGGCGCCGCCCTGCCGGATCAGCAGGGTCTTGTCCGGGCCGACCAGCAGGCGGCCGTCCGACAGGGCCGCGAGGATCGCGTCGGCGCGCGGATCGCCAGAGGCGGCGAGCCCGGAGACGCCGGCCTCGATCTCGGCGTAGCCGTCGCCGGCGAGCTGGCCGTAGGGATCGGGCGCCTGGGCGAGCGCCGGGGCGGCGAAGAGCAGGAGGAGGAGGCAGAGGAGACGGAGCATCGAGACTTTCGTTGCGCCTGGGAAGCGGGACGGCGACGCGTGAGGCACCTGAGTTCGCCAGCGGGCGGCCGTGGTCTGCACGGATCGGCCGATGCGAGGCGCGACAGGCCCCCTCTCCCGGGCGGGAGAGGGTTGGGGTGAGGGGTGCGCGCTGTTCGGAAAGACCTGATCCCTCACCCTGTCCCTCTCCCGCCTGGGAGAGGGGACCTGCGCGTCACCGAGTTCCGAAGGTGCCGAACCGAACTGCAGGTCCGGCACCTCCGTTCAGCGGGAGCGCCCCTCAGGCGCCGCCGCAGGTCTTGGTCTTGGTGTTGTAGTTGCCGCACTTGAGCTTGACCCAGTCGGCCTCGAGGTCCTTCGAGCCCTCGAGCTGCTTCGACCACGCCTCGCCGGGAATCAGCGTGTCGGTCTTCCACACCACGTCGAACTGGCCGTTCGACTCGATCTCGCCGATGAAGACCGGCTTGGTGATGTGGTGGTTCGGCAGCATCTTCGCGGTGCCGCCGGTGAGGTTCTTCTGCTCGATGCCCGGCAGCGCGTCGATCACCTTGTCGGGGTCGGTGGTGCCGGCCTTCTCGACCGCCTTCACCCACATGTTGAAGCCGATGTAGTGGGCCTCCATCGGGTCGTTGGTGACGGCCTTGGGGTTCTTCTTGAACGCCTGCCACTTCTTGATGAAGGCCTCGTTCTCCGGCGTCTTGATCGACTCGAAGTAGTTCCAGGCCGCGAGGTGGCCGACCAGCGGCTTGGCGTCGATGCCGGCGAGCTCCTCCTCGCCCACCGAGAAGGCGACGACCGGGATGTCGGTGGCCTTGATGCCCTGGTTGCCGAGCTCCTTGTAGAACGGCACGTTGGCGTCGCCGTTGATGGTCGAGACCACGGCGGTCTTCTTGCCGGCCGACCCGAACGCCTTGATCTTCGACACCTCCGTCTGCCAGTCCGAGAAGCCGAACGGCGTGTAGTTGATCATGATGTCCTCGTCCTTGACCCCCTTGGACTTGAGGTAGGCTTCGAGGATCTTGTTGGTGGTGCGCGGGTAGACGTAGTCGGTCCCCTCCAGCACCCAGCGCTTGGCGCCGCCGCCATCCTCCGACATCAGGTAGTCGACCGCCGGGATCGCCTGCTGGTTCGGGGCGGCGCCGGTGTAGAACACGTTCCGCTCGCTCTCCTCGCCCTCGTACTGGACGGGGTAGAACAGGATGTTGTCGAGTTCCTTGAACACCGGCAGCACGGACTTGCGCGACACGCTGGTCCAGCAGCCGAACACGGCCGCGACCTTGTCCTTGCTGATCAGCTCGCGGGCCTTCTCGGCGAAGAGCGGCCAGTTCGAGGCCGGATCGACCACCACCGGCTCCAGCTTCTTGCCCAGCACGCCGCCCTTGGCGTTCTGCTCCGCGATGAGCATCAGCATCGCGTCCTTGAGGGTGGTCTCCGAGATCGCCATCGTGCCCGACAGCGAGTGCAGGATCCCGACCTTGATGGTCTCCTGCGCCCGGGCGGCGCCCGCTCCCAGCGTGCCCATCGCCAGCCCGGCGGCCAGCGCGGCGGCCGAGGCCCAAGTTCCAAATGCCTTCATGGCGGTCCCCTGCGTCGTCTTCCTCGCGACGGGACGGGCTTCGCAAATCGTGTGCCAATTATTTAGGCATGGCGCGTCGCGAGGCTGCTCGGCGCGCGCCGGCGCCCAGAAGGACGGCGTTTCGCCCGCCAGAGCGGCAGCGCCGTGCCGCGTCCTGCGGCGTCGGGGAGCGCGTTGGGGAGCGGGCGGACCAAGCGGTGGGCACCGGCGACCGCAATCTCGCCAGCACGTTGAACGTATGCGGATCGATGCCACTTACCTCAGCCCGCGGGGCGGGCAGCGCCCGTCCGCCGGGGCGGGAGGGGGTCCTGGGCTGAAGGCTGTCATGGCAGAGCGCTACTATTTCCGCCTGAGGAGCGACGGCGAGACGATCGAGGACGAGACCGGCGTCCTCGCCGCGTCGGTCGCGCACGCGGAGGCGGAGGCGCTGGCGCTGATCGAGGAGTTCCGGAAGGCCGGCGAGCTGCCGGACGCCGCGGCGGGCTGGCGGATGGAGATCCATGACGCGAACGGCACCGTCCTGCGCACGCTGCCGCTCTCCTGATACGCCGACCCGGCCCGCATGACCCGGCCCGCATGACCCGACGGGCACGACGCGGCGCGACCCTCGCGGCCCATTCCGGGCGGCGGCCCCGGTCCGAGCGCGCCGGGAGCCGCATCCGGGCGTGGCGATCATTTGATGCGTTCGCGGAGTAAGGATAAGCCGTCACGCGTTTACGCAGATGCGGCTCCGCGCGCGGGGCAGGATGTCCGGGAGATCCCTTGAACCCCTTCCTTCGGAAGCTGGCCCTGCGCGCGAACCTGGACGAGGGCGACGTGGCCGCCCTGGCAGCGGCGACCAGCGATGTCGCGCAGGTCGAGGCGGGTCGCGACCTGGTCTCGGAAGGCGTGCGGCCCGACGCCGCCTACGTGATCCTCGACGGGTTCGCCTGCCGCTACAAGCTGGTGCCCGACGGGGGGCGCTCGATCCTCGCCTACCTCGTGCCCGGCGACGGCTGCGACCTGCACGCGTCCCTGCTCAACCGGGCGATCCACTCCGTGGCGACGCTGACGCCCTGCACCGTCGCCTCGGTCCCCTACCGGACGATCAAGGAACTCGCCGCCCTCCGGCCCAACATCTACCGCGCCCTCTGGTGGTCGGTCCTGGTCGACGAGGCCGTCCTGCAGGAATGGCTCGTCGGGGTGGGGCGCCGGTCCGCCGACAGGCAGGTCGCGCACATCATCTGCGAGCTCTTCGCGCGCCTGAACGCCGTCGGCCTCGGCCTGGAGCCCGATTACCGCCTGCCGCTGGCGCAGTCCGAGCTGGCCGACACGGCGGGGCTCTCGAACGTCCACCTCTCGCGCGTGCTCTCCGATCTGCGCAGGGCCGGCCTGATCGAGAGCGGGCGCAAGAGCGTGCGCGTGCCGAATCTCGAGCGTCTGCGGGAGTTTTCCGGGTTCACGCCCGACTACCTGCTCCTGCCCGGCCCGAACCCGCCCGTGGAGGCGCTCGGCGCGCTGCCGCAGATGACCGGGCAGGTGCGGGCGGCGTCCGGATCGTGAGGCTCACCGGCCGTCGCCGTCCCAGTCCGTCTCGGGATCCTCGGCCATGCGGCGCCCGATCTGGGCCGTGAGCGGCACGCGGATCGCGCAGCGCAGCCCGTCCGGCTCGTAGCGCAGGTCGACCGCCGCGCCGAGATCGTAGGCCAGCATCTCCGTCAGCACGTCCGTGCCGAAGCCGCGCCGTCCGGAGGCCTGGACACCGCTGCCGCCGGTCTCGGCCCAGTCGAGGCTGAGGACGGGCGGTCCGGCCTCCGCGTCCGTCACCCACCACGCGGCGCGGATCCGGCCCTGCGGGAGCGCCAGGGATCCGTGCTCCACCGCGTTGCTGGCCAGTTCGTGAAGGGCCAGCGCGACGACCTGGGCGGCCTTGGGGCGGAGGCGCACCCGTGGGCCGTCGAGGCTGGCCTGCTCGCCCTCGCGGGCGAGGTGGAACATCAGCTCGTCCGAGATCAGCGTGTGCAGGTCCGCGTCGCCGAACGCGTCGGTGGCGGCCTGAACGCGCATGATCGCCCCGAACCGGCCGTCGAGATGCGCCACGTAGCTCTCGACATCCGCGGCGCTCTCGGCGGAACGGTGCATGACGGTGCGCATCATCGCCATCGTGTTGCGCATGCCGTGGCGCAGGCCGTCCGGGAGCCCCGCCGCGTCGAGCAGCCGGCGCAGGCGCGCGTTGTCGGCCTCGAGGGCCGCGAGTCGCTCCGCCGGATCGCGAGGGTCTGTCATGCCGGGCCACTCCGGATGTCGTTCAACCTGGCTCAATCACCGCGGGGCGGGCAGGGTTCAGCGCGCGGCGGCGTGGCCGGCCTCGGTGAGATGGAGGTACGCGGTGTCGAAATGCGCGAGCCGGGCGAGCGCGGCCGGATCGTGGATCGTCAGGCGCCGGCTGCGCAGGGTGATCAGCCCCATGCCGCGCAGTTCCTGGAGCGTGCGGTTGATGTGCACGCTGGTCTGCCCCATCGCGTCGCCGAGATCGTTCTGCGTCATCGGCATCGCGCAGGTATTCCCGTCGTTCAGGCCGATGGCCGCCAGGCGCGCGTGCACCTCGCAGAACAGGTGGGCGAGGCGCTCGATCCCGGTGCGGCTGCCGAGGCTGACCGTCCACTCGCGCTGGATCGCCGCGGTGGCCAGGGCCTCGCGGTGGAAGGCCATGTCGAGCCGCGGGCTGCGGGCGGTCACGTCCCGCATCGCGGGGCCGGAGATCTGGCCGAGGAGCACGGGCGTGATCGCGCCGATCGCGTGATCCATCTCGTCGAGGAGGAAGATGTGCGGGTCGCACGGGTCGCCCGGGAGCAGGAGCGAGACGATCTGGCGGCGCCCGTTGGCGAATTGCCGGTACCGGCAGGCCCAGCCCTCGAGGATCACGTTGATCGCGCGCGGATCCTCGCCCTCGTGGATGATGTCGGTGCGCGCGGCGACCATGCGGCTCGGGCTCATGGCGTCGGCCAAGCACATCCGGTCGTCTTCGGAGAGCCGGACATAGCAATTTAGCTTGTGCACGAGCGGGTTTGGCATGGCGGCGTCTCCACGACGGCGTGGGGGCGCGAACCTACATTTTGTTTCAAGCCATGAATACTTACGCAGATTAGTTTGTGCTACCGTAGGGTGTCTTTCCGCCCGCCGCACCCGGCCGAATCGCCCGGATCCGGGCCCGTCACCGTCGCGAGGCGGCAAGATCTCGGCGGTTCGGGCAGCCCGTCGTCAGGACTAGGGCAGTGATCCCGCGCCGGCCTCTCCCGGAGGGAGAATGTTCGCGCGTCGTGTCGAAATTGAAAAGACTGTGCTTTTGACTTCGTGGACCCGGCGGAGCACGATTTGACGAGCGGGAATGCCGAAATATCGGCTCGGGACAAGTCGTCGTCCTGTTCTTCGCCTTCTCTCAACGGGTTCCGCCGGTTCGCGCCGCAGCGGACGGCCTATCGTGGACGGATTCCTGCCCATGCAGCCTGCGCTGCGCCTCGTCCGCCCGGTCCGGGGCGGGCGGCGCCCCCTCCCCCCGCCCCCCCCCCCCCCCCCGCCCGGCCCCCCG
>NZ_JBKFBI010000102.1:0-21552 GCF_053346095.1 Methylobacterium sp. A52T
CTCCCCCCCGGCGCCCCCGGGGCCCCCCCCCCCGCGGCCGACCTGGAACGGCTCGCCGCCGAGGAGGCGGAGGCCGCGCGGGCCGAGGACGTCCTCGCCGGTCTCGCCGCGGAGATCGCGGCGGGCGAGGCGGCGTGGCGCGAGGCGTGGCGGCCCGCCGGGCTCGTGCCCGGTCCCCCGGCCGAGATGGCGGCCTGGCTCGCCGAGGTGGAGAGCCTGATCGAGGCCGAGCAGCGCCTCGCCGCGCAGCGGATCGAGGCCGACCGGCTCCTGGCGCGGATCGAGGCCGCGCGGGCGCCCCTGACCGACCTGCGCAGCCGCGCTGGCCTCGACGCCGCGCCGGACCTCGAGATCGCCGCCGCGCTGGACGGTCTCGAAGCACGGATCGCCGCGCTGGCGAGCCGCTGGGAGGCCAACCTGCAGACCGCCGGCCTGCTGCGCGCGGCCGGACTGTCCGTCGACCGGCTGGAAGCGAGCCTCGCCGAGACCGCCGCCCGCCGCGCCGCGTGGCGGGCCGACTGGGAGGCGGCGCTGCTGCCCCTCGGCCTCGACGGTTCGGCCGGTCCGGAGGAGGCGGAGGGCGCTCTGGAGGCGTGGCGCAGCGTGCCGGACCGGCTGGCGGAGCGGGCCGCCCTGCAGCGCCGCTCGGCGGGGATCCGCCGGGACATGGAGGCGTTCCGGGCCACCGCCGCCGCCCTGGTCGAGGCCCTGGCGCCCGACCTCGCGGAGGTCTCGCCCGCCGGCGCGGTCCGATCGCTCCACGGCCGCCTCGTGGCCGCGCAGGCCCGCGAGGCGCGGCGCGCCGAGCTCGACCGCCGCCGCGACGAGGCCGAGGCCGCCCATCGCGGCGCCTGCGAATCGCGCGACGCGGCGCGGGCGACGCTCGCCCGGCAGGTGGCCGAGGTGATGCCGGATCTCGCCGCTGCACCGACGCCGAAGATCGACCGGCTGTTCGGCCGCCTCAGCGCGCGGGAGGCGCTGCGCGCCGAGCGCCTGCGGCTCCGCGGCACGCTCGCGGGCGCGGCCGACGGGCTTCCCGAGGCCGAGCTGCGCGCCGGCCTGGAGACCGTGTCGCCGGAGGCGATCGAGGCGGAGCTGGCGCGGCTCTCCCTCGAGGCCGAGGAGCAGGCCGAGCGCGGGCAGGTCATCTTCGCGGACCGCGACCGGGCGGAGCGGCGGCGGGCGGAGCTGGAAGGCGGCACCGGCGCCGAGCTGGCCCTCGCGGAGCGCAAAGCCGCGGAGGCGGATCTCCAGGCGGCTTCCCGGTCCTGGGCCGTGCTGCGGCTCGCCGGGCTGATGCTCGGGCAGGCGGTCGCCCGCCACCGCGCGGGGCAGCAGGACCCGCTCGTCACCCGGGCGGGCGCGCTGTTCCAGGCGCTGACCGGCGGCGCGTTCTCCGGCCTGGCGCAGATCTACGACGAGGCCGACACGCCGAAGCTCGCCGGGCAGCGCGCCGGCGGCGGCACGGTCGCGATCGAGGGCATGAGCGAGGGCACCCGCGACCAGCTCTATCTCGCCCTGCGGCTGGCCTATCTGGAGGATTACGCCGGTCGCGCCGAGCCGGCCCCGTTCATCGGCGACGACCTGTTCTCGACCTTCGACGAGACCCGGACCGGGTACGGTCTGGACGCGCTGGCCGCGATCGGCACCCGCGTCCAGCCGATCCTGTTCACGCACCACCGCCACGTCGCGGACATCGCCCGCGACCGGCTCGGCGACTCCGTCGACGTGGTGACGCTCTAGGGGGGCTGGCGGAGGGGGCCGATCCGCCCCCTCCCCGTCCGCAGCCGCTCAGGCGCCCGCGCCCCCGAGATAGCGCGCCTCCAGGTGGGCCCGGAACGCCGCCGTGCCGAGCTTCGTCCCGGTGGCGCGGGTGAGCAGGTCGTCGGTGTCGAGCAGGCTCCCCATCGCGTGCACGTGCGCGCGGAGCCAGTCCCGCAAGGGTCCGAAGTCGCCCTGCGCGAGGCAGCCCGGCAGCGCGGGCTCGGCCGTGCGGGCCGCCCGGAACAGCTGCGCGGCCGCCAGGGCGCCGAGCGTGTAGGTCGGGAAATAGCCGAACGCGCCGCTCGGCCAGTGGATGTCCTGGAGGCAGCCGACCCGGTCGTCCGGCACGGTAAGCCCGAGCAGATCGCGCAGCCCGTCGTTGAACGCCCCCGGCAAGTCGCGCACCGCGAGGTCGCCCGCGATCATCGCGGTCTCCAGCCGGTAGCGCAGGAGGATGTGGGCCGGGTAGGTCGCCTCGTCGGCATCCACCCGGATGAAGCCCGGCGCGACCCGGGTGTTGAGCGCGTGAAGGTTCTCCGGCGACCATTCGGGCCCGGATCGCCCGAACGCCGCCTGCAGGAGCGGCGCCAGGAAGGTGAAGAACTCCCGGCTCCGGCAGGCCTGCATCTCGACGATGAGCGACTGGCTCTCGTGCAGGCTCATGCCGCGCGCCGCGCCGACCGGCTGGTTCCGCCACGCCGCCGGCCGGCCCTGCTCGTAGAGGGCGTGCCCGGTCTCGTGGAGAACGCCCATCAGCGCCCGGCCGAAATCGGCCGCGTCGTAGCGGGTCGTGATCCGCACGTCGTCGGTGGCGCCGCCGCAGAACGGGTGCAGGCTGATGTCGAGCCGGCCGCGGGTGAAGTCGAAGCCGACCGCCTCCATCAGCTTCAGGCCGAGATCGCGCTGCACCGCCACGTCGAACGGTCCGGCGAGCGGGAGCGGTGCCGGCCGGGACGCCTGGATCTCCCGGGCGCGGGCGATCAGGGCCGGCAGCCAGTCGGTCAGGTCCGCGAAGAGCGGGTCGATCGTCGCCCGGCGCATGCCGGGATCGTAGCTGTCGAGCAGCGCGTCGTAGGGATCGAGGCCGAGGGCCGCGCCCTTCGCTTGGCCGATCTCCCGCTGGAGCCGCAGCACCTCGGCGAGGTGGGGTTCGAGGCGGGCGAAATCGGCGTCGCGCCGCGCCTCGCGCCAGACCATCTCGGAGCGGGACACGGCGCGCGAGCTGGCCTCGACGAGGTCGCGGGGGACCGCGGTGGCGTGCGCCTGGGCGCGGCGCATCTCCCGGAGGTTGGCGGCGGCCCAGGGTTCGAGTTCGCCGCCCTGCTCGGCCGCTGCCAGCTCCTCGGCGGCCTCGGGGGCGGTGAGCATCCCGTGGGCGAGCCCGCGCAGGATCGCGAGCTGGTCGCCGCGGGCCTCGGCGGCGCCGTCCGGCATCAGCGTCTGCGCGTCCCATCCGAGGATCCCGGCCGCGCCCTCCAGGGCGGCGAGCCGGGCGAAGCGCTGTTCGAGGGTCTGGTAGGCGGTCATGCGGTCTCCGGTCGGGTATGTCTCGCGGCGCGACGGTGCGGCTCTCACCCCGCCTGAAGCATCTCCAGTTCCAGCCAGCGATCCTCCGCCTGCGACAGCTCGGTCTCGGCCTGAGCCAGCATGGTCGAGGCCTTGTCGAACCGGGCCGGGTCGCGGGCGTAGAGCTCGGGGTCGGCCAGGATCGTGCGGAGCTGGGCGATCGCCGCCTCCAGCTTCTCGATGCGGGCCGGCAGGGTCTTCAACTCGTGCTGGTCCTTGAAGCCGAGCTTGGGCTTGCCCGATGGCTGGGCGGCCGGCGCGGCGGCGCGCTCGCGCGACTCCTTCGCCTTCGGCGCGACGGTCCGCGCCTCGACGCCCTGGCCGCGCTGGACCAGCATGTCGCTGTAGCCGCCGGCATACTCGACCCAGCGACCGGCGCCCTCCGAGACCAGCACGCTGCCGGCCACGCGGTCCAGGAAGTCGCGGTCATGGCTCACCAGGATCAGCGTGCCCTGGTAGTCGCCCAGCATCTCCTGGAGCAGGTCGAGGGTCTCGAGGTCGAGGTCGTTGGTGGGCTCGTCGAGGACGAGGAGGTTGGCCGGCTGGGCCAGGGCCCGGGCGATCAGCAGCCGGTTGCGCTCGCCGCCGGACAGCACCGAGACCGGCGTGCGGGCCTGCTCGGGCGTGAACAGGAAGTCCTTGAGGTAGCCGATCACGTGGCGGCTCTGTCCGTTCACCGTGACACTGTCGCCGCGACCGCCGGTCAGCACGTCGGTGACGGTCATCCCGGGCTCCAGCACGGCGCGGGCCTGATCGAGCACCACCGGCAGCAGGTTCGTACCGAGCACGACCTGCCCGGCATCCGGCGCGAGCCGGCCCATGAGCAGGTTGATCAGGGTGCTCTTGCCCGCGCCGTTCGCCCCGACGATGCCGAGCCGGTCGCCCCGCATCACCCGCAGGGACAGGCCGTCGACGATCTTGCGCTCGCCGTAGCTCTTCGCGATGTCGCGGGCCTCGACGACGAGGCTCCCGGAGGATTCGGCGTCCGAGGCCTGCATGCTGACGCTGCCCACGGGGCGGCGCACCTCGCGGCGGTTCTGCCGGAGTTCGTGCAGGTTGCCGAGGCGACGGACGTTGCGCTTGCGCCGCGCGGTGACGCCGTAGCGCAGCCAGTGCTCCTCGGCGGCGATCTTGCGGTCGAGCTTGTGCTGGTCCCGCTCCTCTTCCTCGAAGAAGGCGTCGCGCCACGCCTCGAAGCTGGAGAAGCCCTGGTCGATCCGGCGGGTCTCGCCGCGGTCGAGCCAGATCGTGGCCCGCGACAGGGCCGAGAGGAAGCGCCGGTCGTGGCTGATCAGCACGAGGGCCGCGCGGGTGCCCTTCAGCTCGGTCTCGAGCCACTCGATCGCCGGCAGGTCGAGATGGTTGGTGGGCTCGTCGAGGAGCAGCACGTCGGGCTCGGGGGCGAGCGCCTGCGCCAGCGCGGTGCGGCGCCCCTCGCCGCCGGAGAGCTTGCTCGGATCCTCCGCGCCGGTCAGGCCGAGGCTCTCCAGCAGGTAGCGCGCACGGTGGGTCGATTCGCCCGGCGGCAGGCCGGCCTCGACAAAATCCAGGGTGGTGGCGAAGCCCGTGAAATCGGGCTCCTGCGCGAGGTAGCGGATCGTCGTGCCGGGCTGGACGAAGCGCCGGCCCCGGTCGGGCTCCGTGAGGCCCGCGGCGATCTTCATGAGCGTCGACTTCCCCGACCCGTTCCGGCCGACGAGGCAGGTGCGCTCGCCCGGCGCGATGGCGAGGCTCGCGCCCGTGATCAGCGGCGTGCCGCCGAAGGTGAGCGCGACGTCCTGGAGGGTGAGGAGCGGGGGAGCGGCCATGGGCCGGCTTATGGCAGCGCGGGGCGGCCTGTTCAAACAGAGCCGCCCCCGTCGGTCGGCGCCCGGTCAGGCGATCGGGTTGGCCGGTCCCGTCGGCGGGCTGATCTCGGGCACGCCCGGATCGTTGACGGGGATCTCGGGCGGCTGGATGCCCGGCGCCTCCGCCGGGGTGTTCCCGGGGATCTCCGGCCCGGGCGGCTGGGTCGGCGCCTGCGGCGGATCGTAGGGGCGGTCCGGCACCGGCGTCGGCTGCGGCGGCACCTCGGGGACCTGCCCCGGGTCGGCGAGCGTGAAATCGGGCACCGTCATCCTCCGCGAGACCGGTGGTGCACAGCGGCACCGGTCTCGCGGAAACAGAGTGCGGCGGATCCGGTTCCGGAGGGCTACTTCTTCGTCAGCAGGAGGTTGCCCTCCTTGCTCGCCACCTTCTGGATCTTCTCGGCGAACAGGGCGAGGAGGAACGGCAGCTTCACCTCGAGGCGCACGCTCTCCGCGCCCACGTCGATCGTGCCGGCGATCTTCTGCGCCACCGCGGACACGCCGAAATCGAGCCGGTCGCCCGTCCAGGCGAGCTGGTCCACCGTGATTCCGCTCTTGGCCAGGAGGGCCCGCGCCTGATCCGTGCCGTGCTCCAGGCGCCGCTTGGCCTCGTCGCGGCCGAGGTCGTGCGGGATGTCGACGATGAGGGGCTTGGGCATGGGCGGGTGATCCGAGCTGAACCCGGCAGCAGATGGTGCGTCCGGGTCCGGCAGACAACGCCCCGGAGGCCGCCCCGCCCGCGCGGGCGGAGGCGCGCCGGGGCGCTCGATGCCCGTGAACGGTCAGTGCACGACGTGCAGCGACACGTAGCTGACCCCGCCCATGCCGAGGGCGCGGGCGGAGCCGCGCGACAGGTCGATGATGCGGCCGCGCACGAACGGACCGCGGTCGTTGATGCGCACGACGATCGAGCGTCCGGTCCGCTTGTTCTCGACGCGGACCCGGGTGCCGAACGGCAGGCTGCGATGGGCGGCGGTCAGTCCGTTGGGGTTGAAACGCTCGCCGTTGGCGGTGCGATGGCCGCTCCCGTACCAAGAGGCCGCTCCGCTCTGGGCGGCGGCCGGGAGGCTTGTTCCGACGACGGTGGACAGCATTCCAAGCGAGACAACGAGCTTACCGAAACCGAACGACATTCTCGACGCATTCCCATTGTTTTTGTCGGGGCGGCGCCAGTCGTGCCCGAAACGGGCCGGAATATGGCAGGCTTTTTCGGGCTGTCGGGGTCACATTTTGGCCGATTTCGCGCTGGTCATCCCCATTACATGGCGGCTTATTTCAGTTTATTTCCGCTCTTGTTGCGGGTGATGCATTGGCGTGTGGTTCTTCGTATTCAGCAAGAACTGCTCGCCTCCGTCGGGGAGGATGCAAAATAGGACGTTATTCTTAAGCCTTGCGCGGAGCGTGACCCTGCGTCCCGCTGAGGTGGAAGCGCGACCCGTCCGGCGCCCCTGGCACGACGATGATTGTCGTGCGCGGCTGTTTCCCAAGCACAGTCCGCCGCGGCCGCGCGTGACCCGCAGGGATAGAGTGTTGTCGCCCGATCCCGGCGGCGCGGCGCGGCGCGGCCGGGTAACGGTTGCTTAATCTGTCGCAGGATTGTCCGGGCGCCCGGTCGGCAAAATCTGCAGCCCCAGAACGGGACGCGCCGGACGCGAAATCGACAACGTGACCTTTACCGTACCCGGCGCATGGTCTGCCGGTCAGTCGCGTAACCGGTGTTTGCCATGGCTTCCCCGCGTACCGTGGCTGCCGACGCCGTCGCCCGGAAACAGGTCTCGCGTGCCGGGCGGCCCGCGTCGGCGCCACGGATGGGTCTCGTACCCGCCCAGCGTTCTCTGCCCCTCGACCAGGTACTCGTCGGGGACTGCATCGCGGCCATGAACGCCTTGCCGGCGTCGAGCGTCGACTGCGTGTTCGCCGACCCGCCCTACAACCTTCAGCTCGGCGACGCCGGCCTCCTGCGCCCGGACCAGAGCCGCGTCGACGCGGTCGACGACGACTGGGACAAGTTCGCGACCTTCGAGGCCTACGACACCTTCACCCGGGACTGGCTCGCCGCCTGCCGCCGCGTGATGAAGCCGAATGCGACCCTCTGGGTGATCGGGTCGTACCACAACATCTTCCGGGTCGGGAGCGCGTTGCAGGATCTCGGTTACTGGATCCTCAACGACATCGTCTGGCGCAAGGCCAACCCGATGCCGAACTTCCGCGGCAAGCGCTTCACCAACGCCCACGAGACCCTGATCTGGGCCTCGCGCTCGGCCGAATCGAAGGGCTACACCTTCCATTACGAGGCGCTGAAAGGGGGCAACGAGGACCTTCAGATGCGCTCGGACTGGTTCATCCCCCTCTGCACCGGCGAGGAGCGGCTGAAGGATGCGGAGGGCCGGAAGGTCCACCCGACCCAGAAGCCCGAGGCCCTGCTCGCCCGGACGCTGCTCGCGGCGACCAATCCCGGCGACGTGGTGCTCGATCCGTTCTTCGGCACCGGCACGACCGGCGCCGTCGCCAAGCGCCTCGGCCGCCGCTTCATCGGCATCGAGCGCGAGGCGACCTACGCCGAGGCGGCCCGGGACCGGATCGCCGCCGTGGAGACCCTGTCGAAGGCCGCCCTCATGGTGGCGCCGACCAAGCGCGCCGAGCCGCGGGTACCGTTCCTGTCGGTGATCGAGGCGGGCCATATCCGGCCAGGCGAGACCGTCACCGACGAGCGCCGCCGGTTCCGCGCCACGGTGCGCCCGGACGGCCAACTCGACAACGGCCTCGTCATCGGCTCGATCCACAAGATCGGCGCGCTGGTGCAGGGCCTGCCGGCCTGCAACGGCTGGACGTTCTGGCACGTGGAGCGCGGCGGCAAGCCGGTGGCGATCGACACCTACCGGGCCGGTCTCCGGCAGGCGATGGCGAACGGCTGACACGCCGCCGTCGCTGCGCTCGCGATGAGGGTCGGCTACCGCTTCCGGGCCGGCCCCGGCCGCCGGGCCGACGATCGGGCACGCACCGAAGCCACGGGTTGCTCGACCTCGCCTTCGAACAGTTCGTCCGTCTCCTGCGGCGGCGTCGGCGCCGCCTTCGGCTGCGGCTTCGGAACGGCGCGCACGCGCGGGCGCGGGTCGGGATCCGGCATCGAGACCGGCGGCTCGATCGCCGCCAGCAGCGGCATCGGCGGCGGTTCCTTCCTCGGGCGCCCGCGCGGCTTCTTCTCGGGCTCCGGCTTCGGGTCGAAGGCGTGCGCCAGGACCTTGCGCATGAGACCGGGCAGCGGCTCGTCCGCGAGGGCGCCGCGCGGCGTGAAGCGCATGCCGGCCGGAGCCGGCGTCGCCAGCGCGACGCGGGCCACGAACACCGTCAGCTCCAGGGGAAAATGCGTGAAGCCGTGGCGGACGAGGCCCGGGAGCCGCTTCCACCGCGCGTCGAGGGGCGCGTCCAGCAGGGCGGCGGCCACGTCGTAATTCGGCTCCCAGGCGCTCCCCGGCGGCTCGGCCATGTTGCCGAGCAGCCCCTCGGGGGCGCGGGTCCGCAGCAGCACCGCCTCGTCGCCGCTGCGGATCGCCACGAAGGCGGCGCCGCGGCGGAGCGCGCCCTTGGCCACCCTGATCTTGCGCGGGAAGGTCTCCTGCGTGCCCAGCGACCGCGCCCGGCAGGGCCGCATCCACGGGCAGAGCGCGCAGGCGGGGCGCTTGGGCGTGCAGATCGTCGCGCCGAGATCCATGAGCGCCTGGGCGAAGTCGCCCGGCCTGTCCTGCGGGACGAGCGCCTGCGTCAGGCGGCGGATCTCCGGCCGGCTGCCCGGGAGCGGGGCCTCCACCGCGTAGGCCCGGCTCAGGACCCGCTCGACATTGCCGTCGACGGCGGCCTCCGGCCGGTCGAACGCAATCGCGGCGATCGCGCCGGCCGTGTAGGCGCCGATTCCCGGGAGCTTGCGCAGGCCCTCGGCGGTGTCGGGGAAGCGCCCTCCGGCCGCCGCGACCGCCTTCGCGCAGGCGTGCAGATTGCGCGCGCGGGAGTAGTAGCCGAGGCCGGCCCAGGCCGACATCACCGCCTCCTCGGGCGCCTCGGCCAGGGCGAAGATGTCGGGGAAGCGCGTCAGGAAGCGCTCGAAATACGGCCGCACCGCCGCGATCGTGGTCTGCTGCAGCATCACCTCGGACAGCCAGACCCGGTAGGGATCGGGGACCGCGCCGGCGAGCGCCCGCCAGGGCAGCACCCGCCGATGCCGGTCGTACCAGGCGAGCAGGTCGTCGGCGCGCGGTCCGGGACCGGCTTCAGGATCCGTGTCTGTGCGATGCGGCATGGGCGGGTCGACAGGGGTCGCGCTGCATAGCCGGAGCGCCGCGGCGATCATAGGGCGGCGAAAGCGCCGGCGCGCGTTCCCTTCGTCAACCATCCTGCGCTAACCTTCGCGGATCCACGGGGCCGGAACCACCATGGCGCGCGTCAAACCGCTGGCCGAGCTGATCGAGAGTTGCATCGGGCCGGCCTTCGCGGCGCAGGGCTTCGCCTCGACCGACATCCTGGCCGCGTGGCCGGAGATCGTCGGCGAGCGGCTGGCGCGCTACTGCCGCCCGTCCAAGCTGGAATGGCCGAAGCGCCGCCGGAGCGAGTCCGCCGCGCCCGAATCCGGCACGCTGGTCGTGCGCGTCGAGGGCGTCTTCGCGCTCGAATTGCAGCATCTCGCGCCGGTGGTGATCCAGCGGATCAACGCCCATTACGGATGGGCCTGCGTCTCCCGGATCGTGCTGCAGCAGGACCGGGTCGGGCGCGCCGGCCGGGCCGCCCCCCCGGGCGGGGGCCGACCCGCCCGCCGCCGTCGAGGTCCAGCGCGCCGTGGCGGGAATCGCCGATGACGGCCTGCGCGCGGCCCTCGACCGCCTCGGCACCGCCGCCGTGGCGACGCGCCCGGAGCGGTGAACGGTCGATTCGGTCACCTTGCCAGGACGGTCGCGCCCGAGTACCGGCATCCGGACGCCACGACTGATCAATCCGGCGGAGCCTGCCCGATGACGACGCGACGCGACGCTCTCAAGTTCTCCGGCCTCGCCCTCGGCGCCGGCCTCGCCCTGCCGTATCTCGGGCGGCCCGCCCGGGCGCAGAATTCCGAGATGGCGGCCCTGCTGCAGCCGGGACCCCTCGGCGACGTCTGGCTCGGCCCGGCGGACGCCAAGTGCACGATCATCGAGTACGCCTCGATGACCTGCTCGCACTGCGCGGCCTTCCACAGGACCACGTGGCCGACCCTGAAGGAGCGCTACATCGACACCGGCAAGGTGCGGTTCACGCTGCGCGAATTCCCCCTCGACCCGCTGGCCACCGCGGCCTTCATGCTGGCGCGCTGCCAGGGCGATGCCAAGTATTATCCGATCACCGACCTGCTGTTCGATCAGCAGGCGGCCTGGGCCTTCACGCCGAAGCCCGTGGACGCGCTGGAGCAGATGCTCCGGCAGGCGGGCTACAACAAGCAGACCTTCGAGGCCTGCCTGAAGGACCAGAAGATCTACAGCGCGGTCAACGCCGTGAAGCAGCGCGGCCTCGACGTCTTCAAGGTGGATTCGACCCCGACCTTCTTCATCAACGGCGAGCGCTACACCGGCGAGATGACCGTCGAGGGTATGGAGAAGGTGATCAAGCCGATCATCGGCGCCTGATCGACCCGCCGGGGCCTCGCGCGCAGCGCGGCTCCGGCGCATCGCACAAAGTTGGAATACCAAACTAAAATCAATTACTTACGGTGTATGGGGTTCGCCTTGACACTCAAGATAGGCGAAACTATGGTGCGCCCCGCTTGCTGGGGGTGTCCAGCCGGTTCCACAGCCTCCCGCCCGATGAGTTTTGAGCCGTGAACGGCGACGATCCGAGGGACGGGAGAGGGACCGAGCAGACGCCGACGGACAGCGAACTCTCCGCGAGGCTCAGACGTCTCGAGACGCAGATCGAACGGAAGCGGCCGCAGGCTGCTCCCGGTCATTCCACGCGCCCTCGGGACGGCGGGCCATCCTCGCTGGGCCAGGCCATGACGCTCTCCACGGAGTTCGTCGCGGGCGTGATCGCGGGGGGCATACTCGGCTGGATCGTCGATCATGTCTTCGGGACGAAGCCCTGGGGCCTGATCGTCCTCCTGATGCTGGGGTTCGTCGCGGGGGTCTACAACGTGATGCGGGCGTCGGGTTTCGCCGGCGCGCGTCCGGGACGGCGCGATCGGCAGGAGCCATAAGGCGCGCCGGTCAGTGGGGAATGTGGGGCGGCCGACACCCGTCGGCGCGCCGGACAAGAAGGGCGGAAGCGGGAATGGCGGTCACGATCGACCCGATCCATCAGTTCGAGCTGAAGCCGCTCGTGTCGCTGGGCCATATCGGCAACCAGCAGCTCGCGTTCACGCAGTCGGCCCTCTACATGTTCGCCGCCGTCGGCGTGATCGCGCTCATCACCATCGTGGCGACCGCGTCCCGCTCGGTCGTTCCGGGCCGCATGCAGTCGCTGGCCGAGATCTTCTACGAATTCATCGCCGACACCGTGCACCAGGCGACGGGCGACGGCGGCAAGCGGTTCATGCCGCTCGTGTTCTCGCTGTTCATGTTCGTGCTCGTCCTGAACCTGTTCGGGATGATCCCCTACGCCTTCGCGGTGACCAGCCACCTGATCATCACCTTCGGTCTCGCCGCGCTGGTGATCTCCACCGTGGTGATCTTCGGCGTGATGAAGCACGGCACCCACTTCTTCGGCCTGTTCGTGCCGTCGGGCGTGCCGAAGCCGCTCCTCGCCATCCTGGTCCCGATCGAGGTGATCTCGTTCATCTCGCGCCCGATCAGCCTGTCGGTCCGTCTGTTCGCCAACATGCTGGCCGGCCACATCGCGATGAAGATCTTCGCGTTCTTCGTGGTCCAGCTCCTTCTCGCGGGCGCCTGGAGCGTGCTATCGCCGCTCCCGCTGTTCCTGACGATCGCGCTGACCGCTCTCGAGTTCCTCGTTGCGGCGCTTCAGGCCTACGTCTTCGCGACGCTGACGGCGATCTACCTCAACGACGCCCTTCACCCCGGCCACTGATCGGCCGGCTCCACCCGCCGCAAACGTCACCGCACGTTTCGATCTGAAGAGACCTCAGGAGTTACCATGGATCCCGTCGCTGCGAAGTACATCGGCGCCGGCCTCGCCTGCCTCGGCATGGCGGGTGCGGGCATCGGCCTCGGCAACCTGTTCGGTCAGTTCCTCGCCGGCGCCCTTCGCAACCCGTCCGCGGCCGACGGCCAGCGCGCCACCCTGCTCCTGGGCTTCGCCCTCACCGAGGCGCTCGGCATCTTCTCGCTGCTGATCGCGCTGCTGCTGCTCTTCGCCGTCTGATCGGCGCCGGAGGCCGCGGTCCCCGCGGTCTCCTCCCGGGCCCCGGCCCGATGAACGGGTGGACGCTCCCGCGACGGGGCGTCCGCCTTCGTCCGTCACCGCGCCGGCGGTGGCCTCAGCGAACGGTGTCAGTGTAGCGGTCTCATGGCGCAGCCCAATCCCCTCACCACGCCGCCCCCGGGCGCCGACACGCAGGTCGTGCCGGGCCATGTCGAGCATACGGAAGCGCATTCCGGCGCCTTCCCGCCCTTCGAGACCTCGGGCTTCCTGGCGCAGCTGATCTGGCTCGCCCTGGCCTTCGGCCTCCTCTACTACCTGATGGACAAGATCGCGCTGCCGCGGATCCAGTCGATCCTGCACGCCCGCGCCGAGCGCCTGCGCGCCGACCTGGACCAGGCGCAGGCGATGAAGGCCGAGGCGGATGCCGCCGGCGTGGCCTTCGAGACCGCCCTCCGGGACGCCCAGGGCAAGGCGCGCGACATCGCGCAGACCACCCGGAACGAACTGGCCGCCGAGGCCGACACCAAGCGCAAGGCGCTGGAGGACGAGCTGAACGCCAAGCTCTCTGCCTCCGAGGCGACGATCCGCACGCGGACCGAGGCCGCCATGGGCAACGTCCGCTCGATCGCGGGTGAGGCCGCGTCGGCCATCGTCGAGCGTCTGACCGGGCAGGCCCCGGACCGGACGAGCCTCGACCGCGCCCTCGACGCCACCGCACACTGACGGGATCCCACGATGCTGCTCGAAGCCGAATTCTGGGTCGCCGTCGCGTTCGTCATCTTCATGGGCATCGCCTGGAAGGCCGGCGCCTTCTCGACGATGCTCAAGGGCCTGGACGGGCGCGCCAACCGCGTCCGCCACGAGCTCGACGAGGCCAAGCGCCTGCGCGAGGAGGCCGCCGCCGTGCTGGCCGACTACAAGCGCCGCCGCGCCGAGGCCGAGAAGGAGGCCGAGTCGATCGTCGCCGGGGCCCGCGAGGAGGCGCAGCGCGCCGCCGAGGAGGGCCACCGCAAGCTGGACGACTTCCTGGCCCGCCGCACCAAGGCCGCCGAGACCAAGATCGCCCAGGCGGAAGCCCAGGCCGAGGCCCAGGTCCGCGCCGCCGCCGCGGAGGCCGCCGTGAAGGTCTCGGAGACGATCCTCCGGGAGCGGATGCAGGGCGACGCCGCCCAGAACCTGATCCGTGCGAGCCTCGGCGAGGTGCGGACCCGCATGCGCTCCTGACCCGGACGCAGCACCGCGACGCTCACGAAAGCCGCCTCCGGGCGGCTTTTTTCATGCTCGACGGCTCCTCTCGACCGGCGCGCAGCGACGCGATCCCGCCCGCCGCGGGATCGGGGGACGGGCCGCGCACGAAATGCGTCCGACGCCGGGCGGAATCGGCGCGCGCCGCGGCGAACATCGAGGCCGTGACCGGCGTTCCCGACCCGTGAGGATGCGGAGACGTCATGGCGGAGAGACCACGGATCGTGATCGTCGGCGGCGGCGTCGCCGGGATCGAGGTGGCGACCAGCCTCGGACGCGGCGGCCGGGCCGACGTCACCCTCGCCGATCGCAGCCTCTCGCACGTCTGGAAGCCGATGCTGCACACCTTCGCGGCGGGTACGGCCCGGGCCGACCGGCAGAAGGTGGATCTCTTCGCCCAGGCGCGCCGCAACGGCTTCCGGTTCCAGCCCGGCGCCCTCGTGGGCATCGACCGCGCGGCCAGGCGCGTCCGGCTCGCGGTCGAGGCCGCGGAGGGGGTTCCGGAGGTGGAGCGCGCCTACGATCTGCTGGTCCTCGCCATCGGCAGTCGCGCCAACGATTTCGGCACGTCCGGCGTGGCCGAGCATTGCCTGACCATCGATGACCTGACCGAGGCCGAGCACTTCCACGAACAGATGCGGTGCCATCTCCTGGCCCGGCTCGACGGCGGCGGCCTGCTGGAGATCGCCATCGTGGGCGGCGGTGCGACCGGCGTCGAGCTCGCCGCCGAGCTCAAGCACGCCATCAACCTCTTCGCGGCCTACGGCTCGCCCGACCTGCCGGGGCGCCTGCGCCTGACGCTCATCGAGAGCGGGCCGCGCCTGTTGCCGGCCTTCCCCGAGAAGGTGTCGCGCGCCGCCGCCCGCACCCTGTCGGATCTCGACGTGGAGGTCCGGACCGGCGCGATGGTGACGGCCGCGGACGCGGACGGGTTCATCCTGAAGGACGGCCGCCGCATCCCGGCCGGGCTGAAGGTCTGGGCCGCCGGCGTCAAGGCGCCGGACGTGCTCGCCGGCCTCGACGGCCTGGAGCGCTCGCGGGCCGGGCAGCTCGTCGTGCGCCCCGACCTGCGCACGACCCGGGATCCGGCCATCGTCGCCCTCGGCGACTGCGCCAGCCTCACCGACTCCCGGACCGGCCACCCCGTTCCGGCGACCGCGCAGGCCGCCCGCCAGCAGGCGCAGCATCTCGCGCGCCATCTCGGCCGCGCGCTGGCCCGCGGGGACGCGCCCGAGGCGGACCTGCCTCCGTTCCACTATGCCGAGAAGGGCGCGATCGTCTCACTCGCGGATTTCAACGGCTGGGGCACCCTCGGCCGCTACACGTTCGGCGGCGGGCGCCTGAACGGGCTCTCGGCGCGGCTGACGCACGACCTCCTCTACCGGCAGCACCAGATCGGGCTCTACGGGCCGCTCCGCGGGACGATGACGTGGGTCCTCGACGATCTCGACCACCTGATCAGCCCGCCGGTGCGGCTCGACTGAGGCGGCCGGCGCGGATCCGGCGTCGCGGGCGACGCGCGGTGCCGCCGGCGGCCCGAGTCCTCGGTCCAAATCCTCGAGCCAAATCCTCGGTCTCAGTCCGGACGTTCGCCCTCGACGGCCTTGGTCTCCTCGACCTCGGGGGCGACCTGCCCGTAGTTCAGCACCGCCACCAGCGCCACGCCGCCGAACGTGTTGCCGAGCAGCGTCGGAAGGAAGAACTTCACCGCGTAATCGTGCAGCGAGGCGGCGCCCGTGACCACGAGGTAGAAGGCCTCGACGGAGCCGGCCACGATGTGGGCGAGGCTGCAGAGCGCCACCAGCCACGTCATCAGGAGGATCACGAACGGCGCCGCGCTGGCGGTGGCCGGCAGGAACCAGACCATCAGGGCGATCATCCATCCGGCGAAGACGGCCTTGATGAAGGTCGCCCAGAAACCGTGCGCGATGGCGTCGTGGCTGATCTCCGCGAAGGCGCGGAGGACCGGAGGCTCGAAGGCGCCCGAATAGGCCAGCAGCGTCGCGATCGCGAGCGTTCCCAGGATGTTGCCGGACAGCACGATCATCCAGAGCCTGACGACGCGGAGCGCCGTCTTCACGGAGCGGTCGTGCAGGAGCGGCAGGATCGGCGTGATGGTGTTCTCGGTGAAGAGCTGCTGGCGCCCGAGGACGACGACCAGGAACCCGACCGCGTAGCCCATTGAGCTGACGATCTTGGCCCAGTCCGTCTCCGGGAGATGGCTTCGCAGCACGCCCGGCACGATCAGCGACAGGGCGATGCTGAGCCCGGCCGCGAAGGCCGAGAGGAACAGCGCGAGGCCGTGGCGGCGCAGCTCCTCGTCGCCCTCGAGCCGGATGACCTCGTGCAGGACGTAGGCGTCGGGCCGACCGATCTCGGAGACTTCCTTCAGCAGTTCGTCCCGGCGCGTCTCGGGGTCGGCCCGCTTGTCCTTGTCCCGCACCATCCGACAGCTCCGCTACGCAACACGATCGATCGGACGGGACGGGTCAGGCCGAGAGCCGCGCCAGCAGGGCCTCGACGGCGCCGCGCGCCTCGGCGAGGGCCTCCGGGTCCCGGCTGCGCACGACGATCCGGTTCCGGAAGCCCTCCGGCGTGATCGCCGGGTACGAGCCGATGGAGACGGCTTGCCGCGCCCTCGCGATCTCGCCGAGGCCGCCCGCGTAGCTGCCCTCCGGGAGACCGGCCGCCTCGATCGTCTCGGACAGCATCGCGGCGCCGCCCGTCAGCGTCGGGGCGATCGAGTCCAGCATGGCCTGCATGATGCTGGGCACGCCGGCCATCACGTGGACGTTGCCGATGCGGAAGCCCGGCGCCTTCGAGACGGGATTGGCGATCAGGTCGGCCCCGAACGGGATCCGCGCCATGCGCAGGCGGGCCTCGTTGAGATCTTCGGGCTTGTGCCGCTCCAGCAGCATCGCCCGGGCGCGCTCGTCGACGTCGATGCCGACCCCGAAGGCCTCGGCCACGCAATCGGCGGTGATGTCGTCGTGGGTCGGGCCGATTCCGCCGGTGGTGAACAGGTAGGTGTAGCGGGCGCGCAGGGCGTTGACCGCCTCGACGATCATGGCCGCCTCGTCGGGCACGATCCGCACCTCGCGCAGGTCGATCCCGGCGGCGGTGAGGAAGTCGGCGATGGTGCCGATGTTCTTGTCCTTGGTGCGACCCGAGAGGATCTCGTCGCCGATGACGAGGATCGCGGCGGTGACGGATTCGGAAGGCTGGCTCATGGAACTCTGGCGTCGGGCGGGTCCTGCAGGCAGATAGCGCGACCGCGGCCCGCGACTACGTGAACCCCGAGGACCCCATGCAGTTCGCCGCGCCGCTGGTGCCGGGACGGCTCGTGCAGCGCTACAAGCGCTTCCTCGCCGACATCGACACCGATGACGGCCGCGTCACCGTCCACTGCCCCAATCCCGGAGCCATGCTCGGGCTCAACACGCCGGGTGCGCGCGTGCTGCTGTCGCGCTCGAGCAACCCCGCGCGCAAGCTGCCGCTCACCTGGGAGCTGGTGGAGGCCGACCTCCCCGGCGGGGCGCAGTGGGTCGGCATCAACACGATGCGGCCGAACGCGCTCGTGGCCGAGGCCTTCCGGGCCGGCGCGATCGCGGCGCTCGACGGCCACGACGCGCTGAGGCCCGAGGTGCGCTACGCCGCGGCCAGCCGGGTCGACTTCCTCGCGAGCGGCGCGGCTACAGGGCCATGCCACGTCGAGGTCAAGAACTGCCACCTGATGCGGCGGCCGGGCCTGGCCGAGTTCCCGGACTGCAAGGCGGCCCGCAGCGCCCGGCACATGCGCGACCTGGCCCAGGTCGTGGCCGAGGGCGGTCGCGCGCTGGTGGTCATCGTCGTGCAGATGCGGGCCGAGGCCTTCGACGTCGCCCGGGACATCGATCCCGCCTTCGACCGGGCGTTCCGCGAGGCGCGCGCGGCGGGCGTGGCGGTCCGCGCCTATCGCTGCGCCGTGGCGCCGGAGGGCGTCGCCATCGCCGAGGAGATCCCGGTGATCACGCCGGCCTGACGGCGCCGCGCTCGAACATCAGGTTGAGACGCGAGCGCGCGATCTCGCTGTAGCCGTAGCGCCCCAGATGCCGCAGCAGGTCGAGCTGCCACTGGCCGGTGCCGTTCTCGACCAGTAAGATCCGCGGCAGGAGCGCGTCCGGCGCCTCGCGGAGGAACGGCTCGAGGATCAGGTCCTCGGCGCCCTCGACGTCGAGCTTGATGGCGTCGACACGGTCGAGGCCCTCGCTGCGCAGCAGGTCGAGGAGCGTCACCGCCGGCACGGTGATCCGCGCGCCCTCGTTGGTGCCGACGATGCGCAGGCTCGACTCGCCGCGGTTTCGCGGATCGATGAACAGGGTCAGCTCACCCGCCTTGTCGGCCACCGCGCAGGCGACCGCCTTGACGGTGTGGAACGGGTTCTGGGCGATGTTGTAGGTCAGGCGGTCGAACACGTCCGGCTGCGGCTCGACCGCGACGATCCGCGCCCCCGGCCCCGAGAAGGCGGCCACGCAGAGGGCGTAGGCGCCGACATTGGCGCCGATGTCGAGGAACACGCAGTCCCGCGGCAGGCGCTCCTGCAGCAGCGCCCGCTCCTCCGGGTCGAAGAACTGCGGGGTGAAGAGCACCTTCTTCTCGCAGTTGTTGTTGTACGGGTGCAGCCGCATCCGCGCGCCGTAGCGGGTCACGTCGAGGGGCTTGCCCCCGAGGCGCGCGATCGCGATCCGGCGCAGGAACAGCGCGAGGCGCCGCCCGTACCAGGACTCGGCCGGGATCCGGTTCGTGCGGCGCGTGATCGCCGCCACGAGGCCGGACGGTTCGTAGGTGCCGTAGGGCTGCGTGTCCGTCATGACCGGGGCGGTTTGCCAGCCGGCGCTCCGACCCGCAAGCGGATCGATCCGCGTTGCTCCCGCGCGCCCGGGTGGTCTAAGCCGTGGCCGAGCTTGATGAACACAGGTTGCGTGGCATGGAGACCTTCAATTCCGACGGCGTGCGGATCGCCTATATCGACGTCCCGCCGGCGGACGGTCCGGGCAAGCCGATCCTGCTGATCCACGGATTCGCGTCGAACCACGCGGTCAATTGGGTCAACACCCAGTGGGTGAAGGCCCTGACGCAGGCCGGCTACCGCGCGATCGCGCTGGACAACCGCGGCCACGGCGAGAGCGAGAAGCTCTACGATCCGGCCGCCTACAGCTCCGAGGCCATGGCCGGCGACGCGATCCGGCTCCTCGACCATCTCGGGATCCAGCGCGCCCACGTCATGGGCTACTCGATGGGTGGGCGGATCACCGCGCATATCGCGCTCGACCACGCGGACCGGGTGCGCTCTGCCCTGATCGGCGGCCTCGGGATGCACCTCATCGAGGGCAAGGGCCTGCCCTCCGGTATCGCCGAGGCCCTGGAGGCGCCCGCCGGGACGCCCGCGCCCAACCCGACGGCGGCGGCCTTCCGGATGTTCGCCGAGCAGACCCGGAGCGACCTGCGGGCACTCGCCGCCTGCATGCGCGGCTCGCGCCAGACGCTCAGCCGGGGGGAACTCGCGCAGATCGAGGTGCCGGTCCTGGTCTCGGTCGGGACCCTCGACACGGTCGCGGGCTCGGGGCCGGGCCTCGCCGCCCTGATCCCGGACGCCCGGGCCCTCGAGATCGAGGGCAAGGACCACTCCACGGCGGTCGGCGCCAAGCCGCACCGGGACGGGGTGCTGGCCTTCCTGGCCGCGCAGCCCTGAGGCCTCAGCTCTTCAGCCGGTAGCCCGTGCGGAAGATGTAGGTCACGAGGCCGAGGCAGATCACCAGGAACAGCGCGGTCATGCCGAGGCTGATCGCGATGTTCACGTCGGCCTTGCCGAAGAACGCCCAGCGGAACCCGCTGATCAGGTACACGACCGGGTTCAGCAGGCTCACCGCGTGCCAGAACGGCGGCAGCATGCTGATCGCGTAGAAGCTGCCGCCCAGGAAGGTGAGCGGGGTCACGACGAGGAGCGGCACCAGCTGCAGCTTCTCGAACCCGTCCGCCCACAGGCCGATAACGAAGCCGAACAGGCTGAACGTCACCGCGGTGAGCAGCAGGAAGCCGATCATCCAGAGCGGGTGGTCGATCCGCAGCGGCACGAACAGGGCCGAGGTGGCCAGGATGATCAGCCCGATCAGGATCGACTTCGAGGCCGCGGCGCCGACGAAGCCCAGCACCACCTCCAGCGGTGAGATCGGCGCCGACAGGATCTCGTAGATCGTGCCGGCGAAGCGCGGGAAGTAGATGCCGAACGAGGCGTTCGAGATGCTCTGCGTCAGCAGCGAGAGCATGATCAGGCCGGGCACGATGAACAGCCCGTAGGGCACGTCGTCGACCGCCGAGAACCGGGAGCCGATCGCCGCGCCGAAGACCACGAAATACAGGGTCGTCGAGATGACGGGGGCCAGGATGCTCTGCCCGGCGGTGCGCCAGAAGCGGCCCATCTCGAACAGGTAGATGGCCCGGACCGCCGGCCAGTTCATGCTGAACGCCGCGCTCATGGCTGTGCCCTCTCCTCGCGCACGAGGCCGACGAAGATGTCCTCCAGCGAGCTCTGCTCGGTGTGGAGGTCGTTGAAGCGGATGCCCGCCGCCGCGAGGCCGGTCAGGAGCCCCGTGATGCCGGTGCGCTCGGCGCGGGTGTCGTAGGTGTAGACCAGCTCGGTCCCCTCCCCGCCGAGCGCCAGGCCGTAATCGGCGAGTTCCGGCGGTACCGCGGCGATCGGCTGCTGGAGGTGGAGCGTCAGCTGCTTGCGTCCGAGCTTGCGCATCAGCGCGGCCTTCTCCTCCACGAGGATGATCTCGCCCCGGCGGATCACGCCGATGCGGTCGGCCATCTCCTCGGCCTCCTCGATGTAGTGGGTGGTGAGGATGACGGTGACGCCCTGCTGGCGCAGGTCGCGCACGAGGCGCCACATGTCCTGGCGCAGCTCCACGTCGACGCCCGCCGTGGGCTCGTCGAGGAACAGCACCCGGGGCTCATGCGACAGCGCCTTGGCGATGAGCACCCGCCGCTTCATGCCGCCCGACAGGGTCATCAGCCGGCTGTCGCGCTTGTCCCAGAGGGACAGCGCCCGGAGGATCCGCTCGATATGCCCGGGATCCGGCCGCAGCCCGAACAGGCCGCGGGAGAAGCTCACGGTGTTCAGCACCGTCTCGAAGGCGTCGGTGGTGAGTTCCTGCGGGACGAGCCCGATGGCCCGGCGCGCGGCGCGGTAATCCGCCGCGATGTCGTGGCCGTCGACCAGGACGGTCCCCGCACTCGCGGTGACGATCCCGCAAACGATGTTGATGAGCGTCGATTTGCCCGCCCCGTTCGGACCGAGCAGCGCGAAGATCTCGCCGCGCTCGATGGCGAGGTCGATGTCGCGCAGGGCCGTGAAGCCGGACGTGTAGGTCTTCGACAGCTTCGAGATGGAGATGATCGGCATCAGAGCCTGGTGCGAGCGGGAGCGTGCACGGGTCCGGCAGCCATGCTCAGGCACCGGACACGCGAGGGGCCGGCCGAGCGAGACGCCTCCGGCGGCGGGCGCCCCTATAGCACGCTGGATGACCGGCGCTGACCGAGCGCGTGTGCGCCACCGCACCGCGAGGGCGCCCGTCGCTCACCTGCGGCCGAGGCGCTCCGCCAGCGCGAGGCACTCCTTGCGGAGATCCGGATCCGCGATGCGCGAGAAGGCGGTCAGCAGGGCGGCGCATTCCGCGGCGCTCGGGCCGCCGGGCGCCCGGGGGGCCGCCGGGGCCGCGGGGGCGGGGGCGGCGGGCGACGGGGGGGGGGGGGG